>NZ_DAWDDM010000068.1:0-8801 GCF_052354645.1 Catenibacterium sp. | reverse complement strand
TCTCTAATAAGTATTTCAATATCATAATCAGATGTTACATTCTGTAAGTGTGAAGGCATTTCTTCAATGAGTTCTTGAACTACATCATTGATAACAGCTGATTTCTTTTCTCTCATTTGATCAACCAAACGATAATAGAAACATCCTTCTGCATCATATAAACGGTGTAGTACGTCTACCAAGTTACTTTGCGCAATACGTTTACCAATTAAATGCCCATCCTGAGCAAGTCCTGAACAACCTGATAATGGGAAAATCATTTCTCTATAATTACGTAAGCCTAGAAGGTCATAAATAGCCTTTGTACGGACTAATACGCCCTGTCCGACTGGTTTATAACGTAAATGCTTCACCTGTTCAAAAAGTGTATATTGATAATAAGGAAGTGTTGTAAGAATAACATCGACTTCTTTATGCAATAAACGGATTGATTTCTTCTTATGATAAGAATAAGAACGAATCATCGGATTTAATACCTTTAATTGTGCTTTGATATGCTTGCTGTCTACTACTTCTGAATTCATGAGTTCATTCTGGATTTCCTGTAATTCCTTAATATAAGGCTTACAATCATAATGACTCATACCTTTTAAATAAGCATCTTTTACAAAGTCCTTTTCTTCATTCTTATAAGCATCTAAAAGAACAGAAGCCATCATAGAATTTTTAGTATATCCAAGTAGTAATGCCGCATTTTTTCTTACCTTAGGATCTTCATGAGATAAACAATCACATAATTTTTCTACAATAGGTCCATCTAATGTATCAGCAGCTGTCATTGACCCTTTTAATTTTATTAGATTTTGACGCAGATCAATGTCTGCGAGAATATTCTTTACAACATTTTTTTCCATATAAAACACCTCATAATCATATCTATTATATCAAATTTATACCTTTGTTACTATAAAAAAAGTGCCTTAGAAGACACCTTTTTGTGTAATTATGTAACTAAGTGGAACATCAAGTGAGTGAGGATGAGTATTTTCTACTTCCTGGAAATCAAATGCTAAACCAATCGTCAGAGCATTTGTCTTCTTTAAACAACGATCATAAAAACCTCGGCCATAGCCAATACGATTATGATTTGCATCAAACATAAGTAATGGTACTACAATCACATCTAAATCTTTAACATCCATATGTTCATTTGTATTAGGTTCCAATATATGAAAAGCACCCTCTTTTAAATCATCCATAGTATATATTCTTTGGAAATCTAATTCATCTCCTACACATTTTGGCACATAGATTTCCTTTTCTAATATATATTTCTCAATCAAATGAAGTGTATCCACTTCATGACGATAAGACATATAAAATCCTATTCTTTTCGCATTCTTAAATGCAGGCATTTCTTCTAGATAAGAGGCAATTCTTTTTGAATAAGAAAGAAACGTCTCTTCTTCTAAAGCGAGACGTTTCTTAATCATCTGTTTTCTATCCAATAGCATCTTCTGACATATCAAGCTTAATAAGCTGATTTAATTCAACAGCATATTCCATAGGTAATTCTCTGCTGAATGGTTCAATGAAGCCCATGACAATCATCTCTGTTGCCTGTGCTTTAGTGAGACCTCTGCTCATTAAGTAGAAGAGCTGATCTTCTGATACTTTAGATACAGTGGCTTCATGTTCAATAATAGAATCATTATTGGCCATGATATTTGTAGGTACTGTATCACTTGTAGAAATCTTATCTAGAATTAATGTATCACATTCTACCTTACTCTTACAGTCATACGCATTCTTGTTATGACGGACAAGTCCTCTATAGTTTGTCTTACCACCATTTCTGGCAATAGATTTAGAAATGATCTGACTTGATGTATGAGGTGCTGCATGAATCATCTTAGCCCCAGAATCAATGATCTGACCTTTATCTCCTACCGCAATAGTAATAACTGTACCCTTGGCTCTTTCTCCTGCAAGAACGCAACAAGGGTATTTCATAGTAACAAGTGAACCGATATTACCATCCACCCATTCCATTGATCCACCTTCCATAACTTTAGCACGCTGTGTTACTAGGTTATAGATATTCTTAGACCAGTTCTGGATTGTTGTATAACGACAATGTGCATTCTTGCCGACAATAATTTCTACAACACCGGCATGAAGTGAATCTTTAGAATATGAAGGTGCTGTACATCCTTCTACATAATGGATATCAGATCCTTCATCTACAATAATTAAAGTTCTTTCAAACTGTGCCATACGTTCAGAATTGATTCTAAAATATGACTGTAATGGCTTATCTAATTTAGTATGAGGTGGTACATAAATAAATGATCCACCTGACCAGACAGCCCCATTTAATGCAGAGAACTTGTTATCGTAATATGGAATAACAGTATCAAAATACTTCTTGAAGATTTCTGGATATTGTTTTAATCCAGAATCAATATCTAAGAAGATAACACCCTTCTCTTTGACTTCTTCAAGCATATTATGATAAACAACTTCAGATTCATATTGAGCACTTGCCCCAGCTAAGAACTTCTGTTCTGCTTCAGGAATACCTAAACGATCAAATGTATTCTTAATTGTTTCTGGTACTTCTTCCCATTTATCTGTTTTAGTATCTGATGGACGATTATAGTATGTATAATCATCAAAATCCATCTTAGATAAATCAACACCCCACTTAGGCATTGGCATCTTTAAGAACTGTTTTAATGACTTGATACGGTATTCAGTCATCCATTCTGGTTCTTCTTTAATGGCTGATATTTCTCTAACGATATCTTCATTTAACCCTTTAGGTGTTTTGAAGACAGATACATCCTCATCAGGATGATCTTCTATCACTTCAGCTTGTGGAATATTAAGATTCTCAATAGCCATCTCTATTCCTCGCTTCCTTCTAATAATTTTAAGAATCCAGTCCAGCCTAGAGTCGCACACTTAATACGATTGGCCTGCTTATGCGTATTCTTAAACGCAATCGCTTCTTCAAGAAGTTCTGGATCATATTCTTTTTCATAAATCATATGCATATAGTTATCCACAATATGCGCTGCTTCTTCTTTTGTTTTTCCTTTAACTAGTTCAGTCATGATAGAAGTAGAGGCAGTACAAATGGCACATGCTTCACCATCAAAACGCACATCTTCCACTACATCACCATTAAACTTAGCCTGGACATCAATGTCATCAATACATGTACTTGAATCCATATTGACTTTCTGATATGAATCATCATCTACAAGTCCATGGTTTCTAGGATTCTGATAATGGTCCATAATAATTTCTCTCATGATCATTGGATCATCCAAAGAATGCATCAAGGAAATCATCTCCTTTCTTACATGCTTCAATAAACTGATCAATTTCTTCTTCAGTGTTATAGAAATAGAAAGAGACACGACAAGTTGTTCTTACTTTTAAGAACTCGTCTAGAATCTTTGCACAATGTTCACCCGCTCTAACCGCAATACCATAAGTATTAAATAAGCTGGCTGCATCCTGCGCAAAGACATCTTTAATATTAAAAGCAATAGCCCCTTCTGAGTTTGGGTTATATACAGTGACATTATCCAACTGAGACATCTTCTCAATTGCATAATGACGTAATTCTAATTCTCTTTTACGGATATTTTCCATACCGATACTCTGTAAGTATTTAACAGCTGCACCTAAGCCAATCACACCTTCAATATGAGGTGTACCTGCTTCAAATTTATAAGGTGGTTCCTTTAGTGTGACAAGTCCACAGCTGTTATAGCGTGAATTAGATCCTCCACCAAAACGTGTAGGCTTTGTTTCTTCTAATAACTCATATTTACCATAAAGAACACCAACACCTGTAGGACCACACATCTTATGACCTGAAAAAGCTAAGAAGTCCACATCATCACGTACAACATCTGTAACAATATGTGGTACACTCTGTGCCCCATCTGCCACTACAATAATACCTTTAGAATGCGCATATTCTGTGATTTCCTTGATAGGTACTTCATAACCTAATACATTTGTCACAATCGCAAGTGAAATAATCTTTGTATTCTCTGTTACAGCCTTCTTGACATTTTCTAATGTCATACGACCTTCTTCATCTAGTTCAATATATTTCACAACAGCCCCTGTTTCCTCTGCGACATCAAACCAAGCTAATGTATTAGAGGCATGTTCTGCCACATTCAAAAGGATTTCATCACCTGCTTTTAAATGTGTTTTGGCATAACCATTCGCAATTAAGTTAAGTGAATCTGTTGAACCACTTGTAAATACAACTTCTTCTTTTCTCTTTGCATGAATAAAATGCTGAACTGCTTCTCTCGCTTCTTCATAAGCAACATCCACCTGATGAGATAAATCATAATCTCCACGATGGGCATTTCCTGAATAGCTAGATAAATATTCACATACTGCATCAATCACACATTGAGGCTTTAATGTAGTCGCACCATTATCAAAATAAATCAGTGGCTTGCCATGCATCAATGTCTTTCCATCCAACATTGGAAAGTCTTTTCTTGTATCCTTACAATTCACCATAACTAAGCACCTACCTTTGATAACGCCAATTCAAAACGTTCCTTGATCATCTGATTATCTACAACTTCGACTACTGGCATTAAATAACCATAAGTAATCAGCTGCATAGCTTGACGTTTAGTCAAACCACGTGACTGTAAATAATAAAGATGTTCTTCATCCATCTTCCCTACACCAGCTGCATGAGAGGCCTGGACATCATATTCATCAATATATAAGAATGGATTTGCACTTGCATAACATTTTGGATCAAAGACAATGATCTTATTTGTCTGATGTGATGCTGAACCATTCTGTCCATTTGTAATTGTACCAATACCATCAATCACAAGATGTGCTTCATCTTTCGCAACACCATAGTTATCCATGATACCAGTAGTATGTGGTGCATTATGTTTTATATGCACCTTATAATGTTTCTTTTCTTTATCCTTTGATAAAGCCGCCATTCTTAATCTGACATCTGCCCCTTCACCATCTAATTCAAATGTATAAGAGGCTTCAATAGAAGCATCAGATAATTCAGAATAGCCAAGCTGAAGCATACTATCATGAGAAGAATGTCCTTCATCTAGATAAGTATTCTTTCCTGTTCCTTCATTTTCATTAAAGAAATTAACATGTGAATAAGCACCGTTAGTAAATGTACGATTTAATACGCCGTTTTCTTCAACATGTCTTGTTTCAATCACTTCTGCATAGACATTGTCTTCAAATACATAATGTAGTGACATTTCATTCTTTACATCTACCACTACATGAAGCTGAATGGGTTCTCCATACTTGAATGTGATTGTTGTATCATTCACAACAACTTCTTTAGGAAGATTATCTTCTGTTACCTTCCCATCCACAAAATGAATATAGTGTTCAAAACTATACATTGCTTGTCACCTTATGGCCACATACCCCAATAGAAACAACGTCTTCATCTTCTTTTTGGAGTTCAATGCCTAATTCTTTCTTTACCCATTCATATCCTTCATTGTTGATCTTTTCAATTAGTTCAAAGCCACCTTCTACTACAATGTTTCCATCTACTAATACATGTACATGTGTAGGCTTTACTAATTCATATAATCTTTCATAGTGAGAAACCATAACTAGACCAAAGTCTTCCTTTTTTGTTTCTCTCATCTCATTGATATTATCAGCGACGATACGTAACGCATCAACATCTAGACCTGAATCAATTTCATCTAATAATGCGAATTTAGGTTCTAGTAATTTCATCTGAAGAATCTCATTGCGTTTCTTTTCTCCACCTGAGAACCCTTCATTTAAATAACGATGAGCTAAATTACTATCCATTTCTAAGTCTTCTGTTGCATGGTCCATAGCCTTAATAAACTGATAAAGACTTAATGGTTTTTCTCTTCTCGCATTCATTGCAGAACGGAGGAAATCAGAGTTTGTGACACCTGGAATTTCCTGTGGATACTGCATTCCTAAAAATAATCCTTTACGGCTTCTTTCATCTACACTCATAGAAAGAACATCTTCACCATCTAATGTGATTGTACCCTGAGTTACTTTATATTTAGGATGACCCATGATTGTACCTAATAATGTTGACTTCCCATTTCCATTAGGACCCATCAATGCATGTGTTTCTCCTGTATTAATTGTTAGATTAATTCCCTTCAAAATCTCCTTGTCGCCAATCGCAACATGAAGATCCTTTATACTCAAAACTGACATCTTTTTTTCACCTCGAGAATCATTATAAAAGATTAAACGTTCAACCTCAAATAATATGATAAAGAATTATGTCTTTTTATGTGAAACATGGGTAATTATTTGAAAAAAATCACCTACCATGTATAATATATATGTTATGCAAGGAGGGTACGTATGAAAGCCAAAAAAATAGCGGCGCTATGTTTAGCGAGTGTTTTATTACTAAGTGGCTGTGGTGGTAAAACTGTAGATGGAAAGAGCGTAGTGGCTTCAACTAGTGAAGGTCATGTTTATGCAGATGATGTTTATGATACATTAATTTCTACTAGTTCAGGTAAGTCAGCAGCATTCCAGTATGTTCTTGATCAGTTGATCAATAAACAATATCCTATTACAAGTGATATGAAAGATAATGCAAGTGATATGCTTGATAGTATTAAGAATTCTTATAAGAGCAAATATGGTGAAGATTCTTATGAAAAACAGTTTAAGAGCGATTTAAAGAGTGCTGGCTACGCAAGTGAAAGTGAATATAAGAAGAAACTTATTTATTCTTTACAGTATGCAGAATTAGTCAAACACTATGTAAAAACACATTATGATACTGTATTTGAAGATTATTATAAGGTTGCCACACCTCGTATGATCTCTATGATTAAGATTTCTGTTTCTGATATTTCTAATCCTACTGATTCTGAAAAAGAGAAGTTAAAAGAAGTGCAGGAATTATTAAAGGATGGTAAGAGCTTCGGTGATGTTGCTAAGAGTTATTCAGATGATTCTACGACTAAGAGTGCAAAAGGTTCTTTAGGTGTTGTAGATACTACAAGTAACTTAACAAATACTTATGGTAGTACAATTAATGAAGCAGCTTTCTCTTTAACTGAAGGACAGACTTCTGATGTATTAACAGGTACTGATGGTTATTATATCTTAAAGTGTACTTCTACTAGTAAAGAAAAGATTAAGAAGAAATTAAAGAATGTGACTATCCAGTCTCCATTACTTACTTATGATGATCAAATCATTTATCTTGCATTCAAGACTTATGATATTGAATATAAAGATGCAAAGATTAAAAAAGCAGTCAATGAAGCAATTAAAGAAGGCTTAAAGTCTAGATCTGCAGAAAGGAAGTAATGAGAATGGCAGAATACAAACAGATCCATAAAGTAGAAGTTGAAAAGAAACCTTTTAAACTTACTAAGAAAATGATTGCATTACTTGTCATTGCGATTGTCCTTGTTGTAGGAGTGATTACAGCTTATATTGTGACTGCTGATAAAGATGGTTATACAAGTTCTGTAAAGGATGGTTCAACAGAAGTAATCAGTGGTGATGTAAGTGTGACTAAGAAAGGTTTATATGAATACTTATTAGACAACTATGGTGCCAATGAAGTATTAAATGAAGCTTACAATAAGATCACTGCAAAAGAGATTACTGACCAGGATGCAATTGATGCAAAAGTAAAGGAACAAAAGAATCGTTATGCTGAATATTCTGGTTCTTTTGAAACTTATGCAAAGAATCAGGGTTATAGTAATGCAAAGGCTTTTGAGAAGGAAGTCGTTGTACCAGAAGCAAAATCTGAACTATTAGAAGAAAAATATTTAGATACAGAGTTCAATGATGTATGTAAGAAATATAATGTTTCTTATTTAAAGATTGTTGAGTATAGTAAAGAATCTGATGCATTAAAAGCATTAAAGACAGTGACTAATGCAGATGCAATGACTGCTTTAATGAATGCAAATAGTTCTAGTTCTACTGATTTAGGTTTTGTATGCAGTAAGAGTTCTACTACTACAGTTGATAAGAAGATCATCAAAGCTTTAAGCAAGTTTACTTCATTAAAGACTGATGGTGTATATAAGGAAGCAGTTAAATTAAGTACTGGTAAATATGCAGTTGTATATGTATACAACACTGATAAGAATGCTCAGAAGAATGATATTGTTGAAAACTTATTAAACCTTGGCGATGTGAAAACAGATATTGAATCTTATTATTTAAAGAAATATAAGTTCACTGTTGAAGATAAAAAGGTTAAGAAACAGATCAAGAAAATTTCTAGTAAATATGTAGACTAAGAGACGTGAGAGCGTCTCTTTTGTGTTAGAATAAAGACAGGAGGTTTTATATGATGGATAATTGTATTTTTTGTAAGATTGCCGCAAAGGAAATTCCTGGCAAAGTTGTATATGAAGATGATACTTGTATTGCGTTCTTAGATTTATCACAGACTACTAATGGACATACACTCGTTATTCCTAAGGAACATTATGATAGCTTTTTAGAAGCAGACCCAGAAGTGATGGCACATTGTATGAAAGTGGCTCAGAAGCTTGCAAATAAGATTGTAGAGAATATGCATGCAAAAGGATGTAATATTCTTACTAATGCGAAAGAAGTCGCTGGCCAGACAGTGCATCATTTCCATATTCATATTATTCCAAGATATGAAGAAAATGATCCAATCAAGATTGAATTTACTGATCGTTCAAATGTTGTAAATCTTGATGATATATACAACGAAATCATGAAATAGAAAAACAGGGATTTTAAAATGGTACCCATAAGGAGGACAACAACCTGACAGTTGTGATACCCCTCCT
>NZ_DAWDDM010000067.1:0-8931 GCF_052354645.1 Catenibacterium sp. | reverse complement strand
TTAAGATTAATAGAATCAAAGTATTGAATAGTGGAATCAAAATAGTATAAAATAAGCATCAGGGAGATTGACTATACTTCCTTATCGAAAGATAGAAATTTACCGTTAATGTGGTCGTTGGACTGCTTGGTAATAACAGTTCTTACTTAAATAGATTTATACTTGTATTCCAAAGTCTGAAAATGATGTACGATTACAAGCTAAACTTGATAGTAAGAACCCCATGGGCTTGCCCGTGGGAGTAGTCAGTAAAAGGAATGCAAGGCATTCCTTTTTTAGCGCAAATAAAAAAACGGTTTAACCGTTTTTCTTTTTTAAGATGACTTTTGTAACGATAATGATTAATACTAATACAATCGCAGATGAAATATAGAAAGTATTCATTAGTGGTGGTTTACTGAACCATTTAGTAGACTTTGCAATCATACGTGCAGCTAAAGCAATTGAGTAACCAGTAGAAGCAGCACCTACTAAAGCAAGTAATGCTTTGAATAATTTTCCTGTAACTTCAGTAAATAAAATTGCGATTGCAAGAGTACATAACGCAATGAATATATAAATAACTAATTGCATCGGGGAAACCTCCTTTTCACACTTAGTAAAAGATATCATAAAATCCCCTTTTTTGCAATTGTGTTCGATTAATTAAACAGTAATATGTAAATTATGTGAAAATGTGAGATAATAAGGGTGGAGTGTGGACAAACAATGTCCTGTTTGGTACTATTATTCGTGATAAGGAAAGAGGTAAAAAACTTATGAGAAGAAAGAGAAATTATAATTATTCTCCTTACAGTCGTCGTAGAAGAATAAGATGGGATAATGTCTTAAAGGTTGTTATTCCTGTTGTTGTAGTACTTGTATTAGTAATCACATTTAACTTTTCACGTATTAGACTTGCAATGAAGGGCTATTCATGGTCTCAGCAGTCTGCTGTATTAAAGCTAACAAGTGATAAAGTGAAGATTGTGATTGATGATGATTATTTAAATCATATTGATTCATGGTTAAAACATTCTAAGGATGTTAAGTATTATGCTGATTTTGAACAATATCAGTCTCTTCATAAGAAGATGAAGGCTGCTGAAGTAGTAGATACATTATCACCAATGTTAGATGACCAGATTCCTGCTTTAAAGAAGAATGGGTATACTGAAAAACAAATCTGGACGATCTTAAAGACAGCTGATAGTGATGATCTAGATTATATTCTAGACAAAGGCTATAGCTATAATACGATGAAGAATTATATGGCTGTATCTGGATTCAAGTTCAAGGATATGGATAAATATGAAGAAGCTTATAAATCAAGCAAGAATTATAACTATGCTGTATTAAGTACATCTTATCCATTTATTGGAGATTCTACTAAAGAAGCGACTAGACATGCTATTACTAATCCAGCACGTTATACAACTCTTGTAAAGAAAGGCTTATACCTTCCTTCTAGTTATAAACCATCTGATTTAGTCACACCTGATAAGAAATATATCACTAAGAAATGTGATCATCCAAAGTTAAGAAAAGATGCTTATAAGGCATTCCTTGCTATGCGTAAAGCAGGTGAAAAGGAAGGCTACTATATCATGATCAATAGTGGTTATCGTTCTTATGATGAACAGAGTAAAATCTATAAGGAATATAAACAGAAGTGGGGAGAACTTTACGCAATTCAGCACGTAGCTTTACCTGGAGCAAGTGAACACCAGACAGGACTTGGTATCGATATGAGTTCTGAAAGTGTCGATGAAGGTAAGAGACTTGTATTTGGTGATACATCAGAATATAAGTGGGCATGTAAAAATGCTCATAAATATGGCTTTGTATTACGTTTTGCGGATGGTACTTCTAATATTACAGGTATTACACAGGAACCTTGGCATTTCCGTTATGTAGGTAAAAAAGCTGCTAAGATCATGTATGAAAACAACTGGACATTAGAAGAATATTGTCTTTATACAGGAGACCTTCCTGCATTAAAATCATAATGAATCCGGCATTTGCCGGATTTTTTTAAAGGAGAAAAGAAACATGTTAAGTATGGTAGAGTATGTGCATGAACGTATGCATACATATGATAATTTAGAAATAGGTGTAGATTTCACAATGGGTAATGGCCATGATACAAAGAGTTTAATTGAATGCTGCAAGAAAGTCTATAGCTTTGATATACAAGAAGAAGCACTCAAGCGTACAAAAGAACTCGTAGGAGACAAAGCACACCTTATTCGTGATTCTCATGAGAATTTTGATCATTATGTTGATACATTTGATATTGGTATTTTTAATCTAGGTTATTTACCTGAAGGTGATCATAACATCACAACAACACTTGATGTTACTCAAAGAACTCTTATTAAGGCGGTTGAACATATGAAAAAGGTCATTTTTATAACTTGTTATATTGGACATCCTCAGGGTAAAGAAGAAGCTTTATGGATTGATAACTATGTATCAGATTTAGATACACATACATATAATGTATCAAGTTTTAAGATGATGAATAAAAAGAATGCACCTTATGTGATAGAAATAGAGAGGAAATAATAGTGAAATATAAAGCACTTATTTTTGATATTGATAATACTTTAGTTAATACACTTGATATGAATATGATTCCATTACAGAAGATTATCCAGGAAGAAAAAGGGGAAGAATGGACTTTAGAAGAAGTCTATCACTTTGCCTCATATCCAGGTATGAAGGTCATGGAAGAACTAGAAGTCAATAATCCTGAAGAAGTATATGCAAAATGGGTACAATATGTCAATGAATATAAAGCAAGTCCTTATGAAGGAATGGATGACGTCTTAAAGACATTACATGAAAAGTTAAGATTTAGCGTTGTCTCTTCTAAAAATAAGAAACAGTATGATATTGATGTTGTTTCTTTAGGACTAGATGATTATATGGAAGTTGTTGTACTAGAGGATGATACTTCAAAACATAAACCTGATCCAGAACCACTTTTATTATGCATAGAACGTTTAGGATTAAATAAAGAAGATGTTATTTATATTGGAGATGCTTATTCAGATCTTCTTGCTTCAAGAAATGCAGGCATTGATTTTGCCTTTGCAAAATGGGGTAGTGTAGAAAGCAAGGATATGAGTGATTCTAATTATATACTAGAGAAGGTAGAAGATTTATTAGGACTTTTATAAGTGTTATAATATAACACAAGGAGATGATTGATATGAAGATAATCGCATTTACAGGTGCAGGAATATCTAAACAAAGTAATATTCCTACATTTATGGAAAGACCAGATGTCAGAGAAAAACTGTTTAGAAGCTATGCGCAAAGACATCATGAAGAATACAATGAAGTTATTAGACAATTAAAAGCGAATATGAATGGTGCAAAACCAAATGATGCACATTATGCCTTGGCAGAGTATCATATTCCTATTATCACAATGAATATTGATGGCTTACATAAACTTGCAGGTAGTGATGCATTAGAACTACATGGTGGTCTTCCTGCTGATGATGAAATGGATATTGCTTATTCTTTATACAATAAGCCAGTTCTTTATGGTGATCCTGCGCCAAATTATCAATTAGCTT
The DNA here is from genome assembly GCF_052354645.1 of Catenibacterium sp. Lineage (NCBI taxonomy): Bacteria > Bacillati > Bacillota > Erysipelotrichia > Erysipelotrichales > Coprobacillaceae > Catenibacterium > Catenibacterium sp. The sequence continues at coordinate 5,362 of NZ_DAWDDM010000067.1, read as the reverse complement.
ATGAAATGGTATATGCATTACAACCAGGAGATGTATTTCTAGTTGTAGGATGTTCATTCCATACAGGTATATCAGTAGATTTAAGAGAAGTGGCCAAGTCTAGAGGTGCACGTATTATTGAGATACAGGAAGATGCAGCTCATAACGTAAGAAAAGTATTGGAAGAATTAATGGGAGAATAAATGAATCAAACAATTTATTACCACTTACCAGGATTATTTGAATTCTATGAATTATATAAGAAGTTCCTTCCTCTTTTTTATAACCATAGAGAATATTTTTATGACTGGTGTGAAATAGGTTCTATTTATGGTGCTCCAATGGACTGTTTATGGGGTGGAGGAAGACTTGGAGAAGGGGAAGATAATCCTCGTGAGGTATTAGACCTGATGAAGACGTATCATATTTCTGCAAGACTTACTTTTAGTAACTCTATGCTAGAAGAAGAACATCTCTCAGATCCTAAATGTAATACATTATGTAGGTTATTTAATGAAGCAGGCAACAATGGTGTGATTGTACACTCTGATCTCTTATTACACTATTTGATGGAGAAATATCCAAATCTTTATTTTGTCTCTTCTACCACTAAAGTCATCACTGACTTTAATGAGTTTAAAGAAGAATGCGAAAGAGAAGAGTTCCGCTATGTTGTGCCTGATTTCCGCTTAAATAAGAAATTTAAATTATTATCTATCATCAAACAGAAGGATAAAGTAGAATTCTTATGTAATGAATGCTGTTATGTAGGATGTCAGGATAGAAAGAAATGTTATGAAACGGTGAGTTTACAGAACTTGGGTAAAGATGTCCCGGATCATATTTGTAAAGCACCAAATGCAAAGCAAGGCTATCGTTTTTCTCATGCCATGCATAATCCTTCGTTTATCAGTATTGAAGACATACAGTCTATTTATAGGCCATTAGGCTTTACACAGTTTAAGATAGAAGGTAGAAGTCTAGGCAGTGCTCTTGTATTAGAGTTTCTGTTATATTATATGGTTAAGCCAGAATATTCAATTCATGTGAGAGAAGAAATCTATCTTGATAATATGCTTGATCTTTTTTAGATGTTATAATGAGTAAGAAAGAGAGGTTTCATATGAATGCATTAAAAGTAATGGAATTTGCGAAAGAACTGCTTTTAATTGATTCTCCTACAGGATATACAAAAGCAGTCATTGATTTTTATGAAAGGGAAGTCAAAGCCTTAGGCTATGAGACAATACATACCAATAAAGGTAATCTGATTGTCAAGGTACCTGGTATCGGTCATCATACAAAGGCATTATGTGCTCACGTAGATACTTTAGGACTTATGGTCAGAAGTATCAAAGAAGATGGTACACTTGCATTCACTTTAGTAGGAGGCCCTATTGTTCCTACGCTAGATGGTGAATATTGTAAAATAGTAACAAGAGATGGCAGAACTTATACAGGAACAATTCTATCTAATTCTCCAAGTGCACATGTCTATGATGATTCTAAGAATGCCCCTAGAACAGATATGACAATGCATGTACGTATTGATGAATGTGTGTCATCTAAAAAGGAAGTAGAAGAATTAGGCATCATGCCAGGAGATTATATCTGTATTGATCCTAAAACTACAATTACACCAAGTGGCTTTATTAAATCTAGATTCTTAGATGATAAACTAAGTGTAGCTATTCTATATGGCTTATTAAAGACAATGAAGGAAGAATTCATTATTCCTCGTGATACTTGGTATTTCTTGATTTCTACTTATGAAGAAGTAGGACATGGATGTGCTTATATCCCAGAAGAGATTGAAGAAGTCATTGCAGTGGATATGGGATGTATTGGCAAAGACTTAAGCTGCACTGAAAGAGATGTTTCTATTTGTGCTAAGGATTCAAGTGGTCCTTATGACTACCAGATGACAACAAAACTTATTAATCTTGCGAAAGATAATGAATTATCTTATGCAGTTGATATTTATCCATTTTATAGTTCTGATGTCTCTGCATCTTTCAGAGGCGGTCAGGATATTAGAGGCGCACTAATAGGTCCAGGTGTGGCTGCAAGTCATGGTATGGAACGTTCACATGTAGATGCAGTAGAGAACACAATGAAGTTATTAATCGCTTATATGACAAAAAAAGACTGATGCTTATTGCATCAGCCTTTTTTATGATGATTATTCAACTACTGTAACGTTAGCTGCCTGTGGTCCACGATCGCCTTCAACAACGTCAAATTCAACAGTCTGGCCTTCTTCTAGGGTCTTGTATCCATCAGCGTTGATTGCAGAGAAATGAACGAAAATATCTTTGCTCTGTCCTTCTACTGTAATGAATCCATAACCTTTTTCAGCCTTAAACCATTTTACTTTACCTGTCATCTGACATACCTCCTGTAAATTGCAATACATCAAGCAACTTTATTATAGGCTTTTGCAATCGATAGTGTACTACTGATAAAAAACCAATACAAAATGTCCTGTGTAACTGCTATACATATCATATCACATGTGTAAAATAATAACAAGAAAAATGGAAATTCAACACGTAATATGTTATGCTTTTTCTGTTGACAAAGATTATAAAATTCTTAGAATAATGGAGATGGGGTGTATTGATATGATGAATAAATATGCTGAATTGATAGTAAAAAAGGGCGTTAATCTTCAAAAAGGTCAGAAACTTGTAGTTACTGCGGATGTTGAATGTGCCTCTTTAGTGAAAGCTATCGCCAAAGAAGCTTATAAAGCTGGGGCTTTAGATGTAATTGCACATTATGTAGACGAGGATATTACAAGACTTAGATATGAACATAATGATGTAGATTATTTCAAGAAGGTTCCTGATTATTTAGTTGAACTACGTAATAAGTATGCATTAGAACATGCTGCTGTAGTTACTATTACATCAGAAAATCCTGATGGTTTCAAAGGTATTGATCCTTTAAAGATGGCTACTTACAGTAAAGCTATGCATGAACAGGCTAAGACCTTCTATGATCATTTAGATCTAGGTATTGACCGCTGGTGTATTGTAGGTGCAACTTCTCTTAAGTGGGCGAATAAGGTATTTCCTGATATGAATAATCAGGAGGCTATAGAAGCCTTATGGAAAGCCATCTATCATGTGTGTTATGTAGATACAAAAGATCCTTTAAATGCCTGGGAGATGCATCGTGCATCTTTTGAAGAACGTGTGAAGACACTTAATGAGATGTCTATTGATTACTTACATTATACAAATAGTCTAGGAACTGATTTAAAAGTATATATGAATAAAGACTATTTATTTGCAGGTGGAGGAAGCTTTACAACTGATGGAGTTTATTCATTCCCTAATATGCCTACAGAAGAAATCTTTACTTCTCCAGACTATCGAAAGACAGAAGGTATTGTTTATTCTTCATTGCCACTTAACCATGGTGGTTCACTCGTCAATGATTTTTATATTCGATTTAAGGAAGGTCGTGTTGTAGACTTTGATGCTAAGACAGGTAAAGATGTACTTGCAAGCATCATTGATACTGATGATGGTGCTCATTATTTAGGGGAAGTGGCACTCGTGCCTGTTGATTCTCCTATATCAGAAATGGGGATATTATTCTATAACACATTATTTGATGAGAATGCAGCATGTCATCTTGCTCTTGGTAAAGGTTTTAATGAATGTATTAAGGGCGGTTATGAGATGACTAAAGAAGAACTATATAAACATGGTGTCAATGATTCATTCACACATGTTGATTTTATGATTGGAACAAAAGACCTTGATATTGAAGCTGTGACTCAAGATGGAAAAACAGTACAGATCTTCAAAAATGGTCAATTCGTAATTTAAGGAGGCTATATGTCAGAATTTGTAGATAAAGTAAGTAAACGTCGTACGTTTGCGATTATTTCTCACCCGGATGCTGGTAAAACAACATTAACAGAAAAGTTCTTATTATATGGTGGAGCTATTCAGGAAGCCGGTATGGTTAAGGGTAAGCAGAATATGCGTCATGCAGTCAGTGACTGGATGGAAATTGAAAAACAGAGAGGAATCTCTGTTACATCTTCAGTATTACAGTTCAACTATGATGGGTTCTGTATCAATATCCTAGATACTCCAGGCCATCAGGACTTCTCAGAAGATACATATCGTACATTAATGGCAGCTGACTCAGCGGTCATGGTTATTGATGCATCTAAGGGTGTCGAAGCACAGACACGTAAGTTATTCAAGGTTTGTGCAATGAGACATATTCCTATCTTTACTTTCATCAACAAGATGGATAGAGAAGCGAAAGACCCTTATGAATTAATGGAAGAAATTGAACAGGAATTAGGTATGGATACATGTCCTGTTAACTGGCCTATTGGATGTGGTAAACAGTTCAAAGGCGTTTATGAAAGAGAATCTAAGAAAGTGATTCGTTTCGTACCAGTACAGGGTGGTAAGAAAGAAGTACAGGAAATCATTACTGATTATGATGATCCTGAATTAATTAAAGAAATTGGTGAAGATTATTATGCGACTCTTCAGGATGATGTGGAATTACTAGATGGTGCAGGTGCAGAATTTGATCTAGAAAGAGTACATCGTGGAGAATTATCACCAGTATGTTTTGGTAGTGCCTTAACTAACTTCGGTGTAGAACCATTCTTACATCATTTCTTAGATTACTCTATGCCTCCTCAGCCAAAACAGAGTGACGATGGACCAATTGATCCATTCAATGAAGACTTCAGTGCATTTGTATTCAAGATTCAGGCAAATATGAATAAAGCACATAGAGATAGAATGGCATTCATGCGTATTACTTCTGGTAAATACACTAAGGGTATGGAAGTATTCCATATGCAGGGAAATAAGAAGATTAAATTAAGTCAGTCTAAACAGTTAATGGCTGATGACCGTGAAGAAATCCAGGAAGCTTATTCTGGAGATATCATCGGTGTCTTTGATCCAGGTATTTTCTCTATTGGTGACACAATCTGTACACCTAAGCATAAATTCAAGTTTGAAGGTATTCCTACATTCGCTCCTGAACATTTCGCACGTATCCGTAATACAGATACAATGAAACGTAAACAGTTCGTTAAGGGTGTAGAACAGATTGCTCAGGAAGGGGCTATTCAGATCTTCACTGAAATTGGTGGTTCGATGGAAGAAATCATCGTAGGTGTAGTAGGTGTCCTTCAGTTTGAAGTACTTGAATATCGTTTAAAGAACGAATATAACGTAAATATCAAGAGAGAACCTCTTGGATATCAGTTCATCAGATGGATTGATAATGAAGAAATTGATCTATATAGCTTGAATTTATCTTCAGATACAAAGAGAGTTCAGGATTTAAGAGGAATTTATTTTTTGCTCTTCTCTAATCAGTGGGGAAT
>NZ_DAWDDM010000066.1:0-8978 GCF_052354645.1 Catenibacterium sp. | reverse complement strand
TTTCTATTCTTTGTCTGGTAAGTAGTCATTACTTCCTGGAAAGACTTCATAGTATTATCAGAACTATTACCTGCAACAAGAATGAAACTATCCTTGTTTTCAATCTTCTGTTCAAACTTAGTGCTTGATAAAGTTGTATATGTTGCATATGTTGCCTGACGATAAATAAATAATCCAAGGAATACAACAAGTACTAATCCAAAAACACTGATTTCACGTGCAAATTTCTTGATAAAATCTTTCATAATTCTTGTATGCCTCCGCTTAAATATTGTAGCAAATTCTACCCTTTATGACAATATCTTATGTTTCACTTTAGTGTATAAGAATGTTATAATAGGGGCATTAGGAGGATGTACAAATGACTAAAGTAGTAAAAACAGACAAAGCACCAGGTGCTATTGGACCATATAGCCAGGGAATTGATATTGGCAATATGATCTTCTTCTCAGGACAGATTCCATTAGATCCTGAAACAGGCGTGATGCCAGAAGGTATCGAAGCACAGACTAGACGTGCATTAGATAATGTAAAAGGTTTACTTGAAAGTCAGAATCTTACATTCAAGAATGTTGTGAAAACAACTGTATTCTTAGATAATATTAATGATTTTGCAACTATGAATGGTATCTATGCTGAATACTTTGAAGAACCTTATCCAGCAAGAAGTGCTGTAGAAGTTGCTAAACTTCCTAAAGGCGCTTTACTAGAAGTTGAAGTCGTTGCAGTAAAATAGGCTTTCTCATCCGAGAAAGTCTTTTTTTATGCTTAAAACCTTGAAAATAATGAGAATTGTGCCATAATCAAAAAGACAATAAAAAAGGAGATTATTATGTTACTCTATTTAAAAACTATTTTGTTTGGTATTGTAGAAGGTATCACTGAGTGGTTACCTATCAGTAGTACTGGACATATGATTTTATTAAATGAATTTGTGAAATTAGATGTTTCTAAAGATTTCTATTCTATGTTCCAGGTTGTAATTCAGTTAGGTGCTATTCTTGCAGTAGTAGTTATCTATTGGAATCAGATCTGGCCATTTAAGAAGAATACAAATCCAATGGTAAAAGGTTTCTTTAAATATGTAGATAGAGATATCTTTGACTTATGGCTTAAGATCATCTTTGCATGTATCCCAGCTGCAGTAGTAGGATTATTATTTGATGATGTATTTGAAGCATTATTCTATAATCCACCATGTGTCGCTCTAGCATTAATTATCTTTGGTATTGGATTTATCGTAATTGAAAATAGAAATGCATCATTAAGACCTAAGATTAACTCTTTAAAAGCTATCAATGGTAAAACTGCTTTCTTAATTGGTATGTTCCAGTTAATTGCAGCTATTTTCCCAGGTACATCTCGTTCTGGTGCGACAATCCTTGGTGGATTAATGTTAGGTGTTAGCCGTACAGTTGCTGCAGAATTCACATTCTTCTTAGCTATTCCTGTTATGTTTGGCGCAAGCTTATTAAAACTAGTTAAGTTTGGTCTTGCATTTACAGCTTCACAGCTTGCAGTATTAGGACTTGGTATGCTAGTCGCATTTGTATCATCAATTTTAATCATCAAGTTCTTAATGAGCTATATCAAGAAGCATGACTTCAAGGTATTTGGATGGTATAGAATTGTATTAGGACTATTAGTACTTGCATATTTCTTCATCATTAAATAAAAAACAATGGCGCGAGCCATTGTTTTATTTTTTCTTAATTGTAATACCAATCTTTCTTTCAACCTTTGCAAGTTTCTTTCTTGCGATTCTTCTTGCTTTTTCTGCTCCTGCTTCAAGAATATTATCAAGATAATCACCGTCTAGGATTTCATTATAACGGTCCTGAATTCTCTGAAGTTCATCTCCGACAACTTCTGCAAGATCCTTCTTGAAATCTCCATAACCCTTACCTTCATACATTGTTTCAAGTTCTTCAATAGTTTTACCTGAAATAATAGAATAGATTTCAAGTAGGTTAGAAATACCAGGCTTATTTTCTGGGTCAAACTTCACATGTGAATCACTATCAGTCACTGCAGATAAGATTTTCTTCTTAGATACATTAATTGGATCTAATACATAAATACATCCTTTGCCATTAGGTGATGATTTACTCATCTTCTTAGTAGGATCCTGTAAGTCCATAATACGTCCACCTACTTTAGGAATGATAGGTTCAGGAAGCTTGAAAGTATCACTATAACGGCTATTAAAACGTTCTGCTACGTTTCTAGCAAGTTCTACATGCTGTTTCTGGTCTTCTCCTACTGGTACATAGTCTGGATCATACATTAAGATGTCTGCATTCATTAAAGAAGGGTAGTTGAAGATACCAGCGCCAATATGTCCGCCTTTTTCTTCTGCTTCAAGTTTCTTTGATTTATATTGAGTCATACGTGATAATTCACCCATAGAAACCATGCATCCTAAATACCATCCAAGCTGAGCATGTTCTAAGACATCACTCTGTAGGAATAAAGTCACCTGTTCAGGATCTAATCCAGCTGCAATATATAATGCGATTAAATCTTTTGTATTCTTTCTTAAATCCTTAGGTTCCTGGTAAATAGTCATTGAATGAAGATTAGCGACAAAGATAATCATTTCATATTCATTCTGGAACTGTACAAATGGCTTAATAGCGCCAATGTAGTTACCTAAAGTAACACGTCCTGTAGGTTTAATACCACTTAACATTCTTTTCATAATTACATCCTCCTAAATAAAAAAGGCACGTCCAAAGGACGTGCCACCAATGTGTATTTGTGCTGGTAACGACAGCAGACGTTTCTAACTCATGCTAGAAAAGCTCCCAGAACCCAATTCATTTAGTATCTATGACTCATTTCCACCATCCATGAGCTCTCTATCCATAGTATAAAAAACTACTTATTTCTGTTCATTGCTTCTTCCATTATAATACAAAATTATGTGAATGCAACCAATAAACATACACAACCTACGAAAATGATGTATAATAAACAAAAGAAAGAGGTGAAATCATGATTAGAATCTACACCGCACCAAGTTGTGCATCATGCAGAAAAGTCAAAGCATGGCTCAAAGAACATGATATTCCTTATGTAGAAAAGAATATCTTTTCTACAATATTAAGAGAAGATGAACTACGTGAACTATTAGAACGTAGCGAGAATGGTACGGATGATATCATTTCTAAACGTTCTAAGATCATCAAAGAGAATAAAGTAGACATTGAAGATATGTCTACCAATGAATTAATTCATTTTATTCAGAAGAATCCATCTATTTTAAAACGTCCTATTATGATTGATGAAAGACGTTTTCAGGTAGGTTATAATGCAGAAGAAATTCGCGCATTTATTCCAAGAGAATTAAGAAAGCTGGCAGAATGTCAGAAGTTTGACAATTGTCCACAATTCAGTGCATCTACACTTGTGGAAGACTATCATCACAATAAAAAAGCAGGCTTATAGGCCTGCTTTTAATGTGCTTAGAACTCTCGCAATCTTACTTGCACAGTTTCCTTTATACTGTAGATGATATGTTTGACATAATTCTTCAAATTGTTTAAGTCCTTTTTCTTCGTCATTCACTTCAAATTCTAATTCATAATCAGTGATTCCGTTATAATGATTTTCATCAAGAGACAACATACCTGAATCAAAAGGAACATCTCTTCTAATAGTAGTCAAAGAATAAGCCTGTTTAATAAGATTTAAATTAAATCCCTTATTACTTAATAAACGAGTAATGTCATTATCAGGTATTTCACCTTTTTGAATCATTTCTAAATCTTCTTTAGTAATTTCTAGATTATGTTCTAGACGACCATTCTTTTCAGGAATCTTTAAAGTCATCTCATAATAACCTTCTTTTTCTCTTATACGAAGACTATAGCGTAAAGCACTTAATTCAATACTTGTAAGATAATAGTTTGTCTGACTATAAGTATGCCCTTTGAAGTCATTCATCAATTGATTGAATAGTGCTTCACTTAATAACATCTTATATTCTATTTCAAGATTTTTTTCCATAATTTCTCCTCATTTTATCAAATTATATACTTGAGAGATAAACCCGTCAATACAAGTCATATTGCGTAAAAAGGTAATAGAAAGTATAATAATAGCGGTGATAAAAAATGAAAAGATATGCAATTGTGTCAAAAAAAGATGATGTATCCCATCATCTTGCAGCTTTGATTAAAGATGAACTCAAAGAACTGATTTATGATGAAGAACATCCAGATATAGTGATTTCTGTAGGTGGAGATGGCACTATGATTTATTCTATTCATCGTTATGAGCATGTTTTAAATGATGTTTCATTTGTAGGAATCCATACGGGAACACTTGGGTTCTTTACAGACTATTTAAAGGATGAATATAAGCAGCTTGTAAAAGATATCCTTACAAAAGAACCTGAAATCTTTGATCGACATCTCTTGCGTATTTCTTATAATGGAGAAATCTTTCATGCTTTAAATGAAATGCGTATAGAGAATAGTTATCGTTCACAGGTCATAGATATGTATGTAAACGATGAACATATGGAAACATTTAGAGGAAACGGACTTTGTGTCAGTACTCCTTCAGGTTCTACTGCATTAAATAAATCATTAGGTGGGGCAGTGATTAATCCTAGCTTAAGACTGATGCAGGTGACGGAAATAGCTGGTATTCATCATAATGCTTATCGTTCTTTAGGCAGTCCTCTTATTTTAGGAGATGAGGATGTAGTGCGCTTTGAGACAGATTTTAACGAGAATGCGGTTTTAGGTATTGATACAGATATTTTTGAATTAAAGGATCATGATGTCATAGAAGCACGTTTATCTAAACGTGTGGCTCATTTCTGTGATTATCGTCATGTATCATTTGTGAAGAGATTGAGGAAATCATATCTATGATCTTGCAGTTTGAAATAGATGAACAGCACAAAGATATGCGTTTAGATGAATTTTTTTATTTACATGGTATTTCTAAGAAATTAGTCAAAGATTCTAGAAATCATGGAGAGATATTAGTGAATGGAGAAAAGCAGTATTTGTGTTATAAGACAGTAACAGGGGATAGTGTGGCTATTGTTTTTCCTAAAGAAACAAGTCATGTGATTCCTGTTGATATTCCCTTAAAAGTTGTATATGAAGATGATTATTTGATGATTATTGATAAGCAGCCTAATCTTGCCTGTATCCCTGTTAAGAAGTACTTAACAGAATCATTAGGGAATGCGATTATGTATTATTATCAAGCAAATCATATTGAAAGTGCAATTCACTTAGTAAATAGACTTGATAAAGAAACATCAGGACTCATGATGATTGCGAAAAGTCGTTATGTTCATGATGCTTTTTCTCATGATATCAAACAGGTGAAACGTGTATATCATGCACTTGTAAAAGGTAATCCAGGACAAGGAACTGTCAATGCGCCTATTGACCATGCAGAAGGTCATGGGACTAAAAGAGAAGTAAAAGAAGGCGGTAAAGAAGCAATCACCCATTACCGTACTATTAAAACAACTAAAGACTATTCTTTAGTAGAATGTAAGCTAGAAACAGGACGTACGCATCAGATACGTGTTCATATGGCTTATTTAGGATGTCCATTAGTAGGAGATCCACTTTATGGTGAAGGAGAAGGGTTCTATCTAGACAGTGTAGAAATAGCCTTTAAACATCCTATCACACAACAATGTATGACTTTAAAGAAGGTGTTCAACGATGTACGAATTAAAAAAATTAAATCTTAAGCAGTCAGAAAAATATATGACTTATAAATGTAATGAATATGGAAAGCACTATAAGAAGTTCTCTAGAATTATTCCTGTAGTTGTGATTATCACATTAGTGGCTGCTTTTCTTGTTCCAACTCAATCTAAAGTAATTTATGCGCTTGGGGTGGCTATTACTGCTGGCTTATTCTTTATGGTTTATAGCTATTATAAACAAATGGTGAACTTAAAAGAGGTACCTACAGTACCTTGTGAATATGTGGTTACACCAGTGAAGTATAATGAGAGAGTACAGCTTAAGACGACTAAGGGGGATAATCTCTTATTTGCTTTTGTAGAAAAGAGCCGTTCTATTTATAAGAATGAAAAAGAAGCACTTATTATCTATGTACCTGAAACAGGACATATTTATGGTGAACATGTAGCTTTACTTAAAGATATTAAGGGATAGTTATGGAACAATTAGATATGCATGAATTTGAAAATGATGCGATAAGAAAAGCAAATCTCATTAAAGAAGGAAAAAGAAAAGCATATTCAGAAGAAGAATTTTTGGAACTTTTAGAAAAAGAAGGATTGTGAAAAAAACGGCATACCTCATGAGAGGCATGTCGTTTTTAGTATTGTTTGTGTTTTACATCACGAAGCTTATTCTGATAATCAATATCAATAATAATACCCATTGCGAACATATATGAAAGTAATGAGGATCCTCCATAAGACAGCATTGGTAAAGTAATACCAGTAATAGGAAGTAATCCAAGAATCATTCCAATATTCCATATTTGCTGGAAGATGAGACATCCAAATGTCCCCATGATAAATGTCTTATCACGAATATTATCACTCTTTAAGCCAATATTTAAGATAGTGATATCAAATGCTGCAATTGCAAGTAAAGTGATGAGTGCACCTACATAACCAAAATCAGTCGCGATAACTGAGAAGATAAAGTCTGTCTGTCCTTCAGGGAAGACCTTGACAACAGCTCTAAAGCCATGTCCAAACCATCCTGCAGTTCCATAAGATAACTGAGCATACCATGACTGTAACCCTTGGTTACCGGTTGTTCCTTCAGGATCTAGCCAGCCATAAATACGGTCTAGTTTATGTCCTGAGATGATAGATGTAAAGACTCCGTTCTGGTAGATGAATAAATAAGCCATTCCAAGTACACCTACTACTGCAATTACTAAAATAAATAGGACCCAGTTTCCATTCATACCACTTGATAATAATACAAAGAAAACAGCTGCCATAAGAATCATCATAACCCCTGAGTCATTCTGCAAATAAATAAGAATAGCTGGTGGTAAAGAAATCTTCATGACTTGAATAATATACTGGATTTCACTATCGGTTGTCTTAACTAAGATACGATCATTATATTCCTGTGTAATTTTCGCAAGATACATAACCATGATGATCTTCATGAATTCTGAAGGCTGAAAACTGAATCCTGGGATAGTATACCATGAAGTCGCACCGTTCACCCAGGTTGCTAGAGGTACTATGTGGATATGCAATACTTTTGTATACACAAAATGGTCTATTGCAAGCCCGATAAGTAATACAATAAAAATCATATAGAGTGTTTTAATATGACTATATAGGGTATCCTGACCTATTTTATAGACAATATAGCCTAGAATGCCACCTATAACATAATAAAGCCCTTGCTTCAACCATAGTGTATAAGGATTCGCAATGTTGGTCATAATTGGTGCAGCACTTGCAACCGCAAAACAACTGATGGCACCAAGCAATATAATTAAGGCAATAAGAGGATATTTCTTGAGTGTTTCTTCAAGGTTTTCCATGCGTGCCCTCCTTTTTTCTTTTTACTTTTTTCATTCTTATAGTATACTATATTTTAAAGATACTTCAATAAAAAGGAGGTAACTATAAGTAACTGAATATATTAACTATTGTGTTTGAATGTGTTTAAATATGCTCGAGAGAGTGCTAAAATGAATACACTAAGTATCACAATTATAAGCCAAAAGATTTTACCGTTGTCTCTAATGGTACGACTTATAAGAACATCAACAAACATGCAAAATTAAAGAAGCTTGAAAAACAGCTTATTCGAGAACAGAGAACTCTTTCTCGAAAGTATGAAAATCTAAAGAAAGGAGAGTCCACTCAAAAAACAAAGGTTTGGGGTAAGGAACTTCATCATAGAATCAATCACAAAGATAGTAAAAACCAAGCCATCTTATATAACGATTGAAGATTTAAATGTATTAGGAATGATGAAGACAAACGCAAATGTATGTATATACCGAAGGCTATTTCGGAAATTTACGACTATGAAGTGTACAAGAACTTGTGAGTAGATATGATTTCGGTCAATCCAAAGCATACACGATGAAATAGTAAGTAATGTTCGTGAGAACTTACATTATCTCGATGTGAGATATTCAATCACATTTTGAGTGGCAGTGTGCGTAAAGTGTCTAAAAATATGATGATTGGGATTATTGCAGCAATCGTAGTTGTACTTGTAATTGTTGTGATGATGACTCGTAAAAAGAAAACAAGTAAAGAACAATGTCCGATTGATGCAGATCTATTAATTAAAGCATTAGGTGGTAAAGACAACATTACTGCTTTAGAAGCATCACCTTCTAAATTAAAGGCGACTTTAAAGCAGGATAAGGATCTTGATATTGAAACAATTAAAACACTAGGGGCTAGTGGTATTGTGGCAGGTCATTTAACACTTACTATGATCTTTGGTAAAGCATCAAGTATTATCTGTGAAACTGTATTAGAAAAAATTAAATAAGAGGTAGCGTTATGAAATTTAAAATGGTACATGAAAACTATAACGTTAAGGATCTAGATGCTTCTCTTAAATTCTATGAAGAAGCATTAGGCTTAACTGAAAGAAGACGTAAGGTGAGTGAAGATGGAAACTTCATTATTGTATATGTTGGTAATGAAACAACTCCATTTGAATTAGAACTCACATGGCTTAAAGATCATCCACAGGCTTATGATATTGGTGAAGAAGAATTCCATTTAGCTTTTCATGTAGATGATTATGAAGGAGCACATGCATTACATGAAAAGATGGGATGTATCTGTTTTGAAAATCCTTCAATGGGCATCTATTTTATCCAGGATCCAGATGGATACTGGCTTGAAATCATACCTGAAAAATAGTCTAGGAAATGCATGATGCATTTCCTATTTTGTTGATAAAATAATTAAAAAATATTTTTAGATAGGAAAAAAGTTACTAAATTAAGAGCATATT
>NZ_DAWDDM010000065.1:0-9000 GCF_052354645.1 Catenibacterium sp. | reverse complement strand
GGTTTAGTTTTCCAGTTTCCAGAATATCAGTTGTTTGAAGAAACAATCGAGAAAGATATTATCTTTGGTCCCACTAACTTCGGTATGTCTGAAGAAGAGGCGAAAGAACGTGCAGGTAAGGTATTAAAGCTTGTTGGCTTAGATGAATCATATCTTGAAAGATCACCATTTGAATTATCAGGTGGACAAAAAAGAACAGTAGCCATTGCTGGAATACTTGCTATGGAACCAGATATTCTTGTCTTAGATGAACCAACAGCAGGTTTAGATCCACAAGGGGCTAAAGAAATGTTGGAATTATTTAAGAAGTTCCAAGAAAGTGGTAAGACAGTTATCATGGTCTCTCATGATATGAACCATGTATTACAATATTGTGATCATGTAGTAGTCATGAATCATGGTGAAGTAGAACGATATTGCGATGTAGATGAACTCTTTAGTGAAAGAGACTATCTTGAATCAATGAGTATCGATTTACCTGTTATTACTGATTTCATTCAAGAACTTAATATGGGTGGGTTCCATATCAACCCATCTATTAAAGATATAGATGAATTAGTTAACGCAATAGGAGGAGAATACAATGGATAGCATGATCATAGGACGTTATCTTCCTCTTAACTCTTTTATACATAAAAGAGACCCACGTTTAAAAATAGGTCTTCTTTTATTATTCTTAATTGCTGTATTTTTTGATGCAGGTTTTATTGGTTATGGTATTTTATCTGCCTATGTCATTTTATGTCTTCTTTTATCTAAGATTTCATTTAAGGATGTTATGAAGGCTATGAAGCCAATGATCTTCATGATGGCTTTTCTTGCCTTATTCAATCTCTTATTTTTACAGACTGGTTCTGTCGTATGTACTCTAGGACCTGTTAAAATCTATTCTGGAGCCCTAAAACAGACAGCCTATATTCTTATACGTTTAGTCTTAATTATCTCTATGACAACCCTTCTAACAGCCTGTACAAAGCCATTAGACTTAACACTAGGTCTAGAAAAACTCTTTGGACCACTTAAGAAGGTTGGTTTCCCAACTCATGAAATTGCGATGATGATCTCTATCGCTTTACGATTCATTCCTACATTATTAGAAGAAACACAAAGAATCATGAAAGCACAGGCATCTAGAGGTGTAGACTTCCAGGAAGGCACATTTAAAGAGAAGGTATCCGCTATTGTCTCTTTAATTATCCCTTTATTTATCTCTGCCTTCATGCGTGCAGATGATCTCGCAAATGCTATGGAAAGTAGAAACTATAACCCAGAAGCAACAAGAACACGTTACCATCAGGTAAAGTGGGATTTAGGTGATACACTATCTCTCATCTTTTCACTTATTGTTGTAACAGGTGTTGTAGTATTGAGCTTTATACTATGAGAATAAAATGTATAGTGACTTATGATGGTACACACTTCTATGGCTGGCAGATCCAGCCAGATAAACGTACAGTACAAGAAGAAATACAAAAAGCCATTTATAAGATCACTCATGAAGAAGTCACAATTCACTCATCAGGAAGAACAGATGCAGGTGTCCATGCAGTAGGGCAGGTCTTTCATTTTGATATCAATAAAGAAATACCTGAAAAACAATGGATTCGTGCCTTAAACAATTTCCTTCCTGATGATATCTATATCAAAGATTCATTCATAGTTGATGAATCTTTTCATGCACGCTATAGTGCAAAAAAGAAAGAATATCGTTATCTTGTTTCTACAAAACCTTATAACCCAATAGAAAGACTCTATGTCTATCAGCACAATCGCCCATTAGATATAGAGGCTATGAGGGAATGTGCTCAAATCTTTCTAGGAGAACATGACTTTGCTTCTTTCTGTGTCTTTAACGGTTTAGGAGATACAATCCGTGTTATAGAAACAATTGATATACAAGAAGAAGATGGTGTTGTCACAATGAGATTTGTAGGAAATGGATTCCGTCGCTATATGGTCCGTTTAATCTCTGGTGCACTTATTCAGGTAGGATCCCATTGGCGTACAAAAGAATTTGTAGAAGACTTGCTTAACTCTAAAGGAAAGAAAAAATGTTTATTCAAGGCTAAACCAGAAGGTCTTTACTTACAGGAAGTGTATTATGAAGAAGATGATTAACTATCATACCCACACATATCGCTGTGGACATGCAGTAGGAAATGAATATGAAATGATAGAAGCAGCATTACATGAAGGCTATCAAGAAATAGGCATGAGCTGTCATATCGCTTTACCTCATTACCGTTCTCATCTTCTTCATTCACTTTCTTCAATTCGTTCTATTCAAGGTCTCAAATCATGTATAGGTGCTTTTTTAAGAAATGGTCCTAAGATGCGTATGCCTTATGATGAAAAAGAAGATTATCTAGATGCGCTTAACAACTGTCAGAAGCATTTCCACTATATCAAGATATATAAGGGATTTGAGGCAGAATACTTTGAAGACTACCTAGATTACTATCAGAACTTATTAAGCTCTGGAGAAGTCGATTATTTGATTCTAGGACATCATTTCCATAAACATAGCATCCATGACTGTTACTATGGTAGAAAGAATCTTACAAAAAAAGATTTACTTAATTATGTAGAAGAATTAGAAAAAGCCATGGATACAGGACTATTCACTTACATAGCCCATCCTGATCTCTTTTTAATGGGATATGGAAAAATAGACGATGTCAGCAAAGAAGTCATCTTACGTATATGTAAGAAGGCAAAAGCCACAAACACCCCTCTAGAACTTAATGCAGGGGGTGTACGTAAAGGTAAAGTGAAGATGAATGGGAAGGACGTCTATCCTTATGCCAATGCTTATTTCTTTCAGATTGCCTCTATGATAGGCAATGATATTATTCTTGGATTAGATGCTCATTCACCCGAACAACTCAGCTGTGAGATGTATCATTATCTAGAAAAACTAGCTGAAGAATATCATCTTCATGTTCTTGATCACATCGAATTCAAGAAAGGAAAACAATAGAAAAATTCAAGAGAATTTTTCCTTTAATCATTGACAAAAGTGCGTGTGTTGCTATAATAAGATTGTTCTGTTCAAGGGGTATTACACCTAGATACAACAATGCATGAGTTAGTTTGTTCAGGAAACAGTCTGACCCTTATCAACGGACAATACGTTTCCCTGGATAAAATCATTTTAAAAAGACCCCGGTAAGGTTATTTTAAAAGGAGAAAAAAGAATGAGACAAACAACAATGGCTAAAGAAGCCACAATTGAAAGAAAATGGTATGTTGTAGATGCAACTGGTCTTACATTAGGTCGTTTAGCATCTCAGGTTGCTACAGTATTAAGAGGTAAGAACAAGCCTACTTATACTCCACATGTAGACACTGGTGACTATGTAGTTATCATCAATGCAGAAAAAGTAGTAATGACAGGTAAGAAGTTAGACAAGGTGAAGTACTATCACCATTCTGGATTCTTAGGTGGTTTAAAAGTTAAAACTGCTAGACAGTTCCAGGAACAGAATCCAACTGGATTCGTAGAAACTGCCATCAAAGGTATGCTTCCACACAACACTCTTGGCAGACAGCAGGCTAAGAAATTATTTGTTTATGCTGGTAGTGAACATCCACATGCTGCTCAGAAACCAGTAGAATTAAAGTTAAAGTAGGAGGAAGAATAAATGGCAAACGTACAGTACAGAGGAACAGGTCGTAGAAAATCTTCAGTAGCTCGTGTTATCTTAACACCAGGTACTGGTAAATGCGAAATCAACGGTAAGGCTGCTAAGGAATACCTTCCTTCAGACGTATTATTAA
Organism: Catenibacterium sp.; assembly: GCF_052354645.1. Lineage (NCBI taxonomy): Bacteria > Bacillati > Bacillota > Erysipelotrichia > Erysipelotrichales > Coprobacillaceae > Catenibacterium > Catenibacterium sp. The sequence continues at coordinate 5,220 of NZ_DAWDDM010000065.1, read as the reverse complement.
TGATCGTTGACCAGCCATTAGAATTAACTGGTACAAAGGATAAGTTCGATGTAAAAGTTAATGTTAATGGTGGAGGTATCTCAGGTCAGGCTGGTGCTATCCGTCATGGTATCGCAAGAGCTTTACTTGAAGCTGGTTCTGATTACAGACCAACATTAAAGGCAGCTGGCTTATTAACTCGTGATTCAAGAGTTAAAGAACGTAAGAAATACGGTCTTAAAAAAGCAAGACGTGCTCCACAGTTCTCAAAGAGATAATATTATTTATCACTTATTACAAGAGACATTCAAGAACTCCCTTTTGGGAGTTTTTGTTTTACCTTAAAATAGAGTTTTGAACTTTGCTAGACACTGTCTAACAAAACATATTAAATGTTTCTCAGATAAAAAGGTAGTTTACATCTCTTTCTTAAATCGCTAAAATAGGGAATCGAGGTATTCACCTCTTATATCTTATGTAAAGGAAAAGGGAAAATGGGGATTTATTTCATTGTATGTCCGTTAGTCTTTCTAGCGGGTTTTGTAGATTCAATTGCAGGTGGGGGAGGTCTTATTTCACTTCCAGCCTATATGTTTGCAGGAATACCAGTACACGCCGCAATTGCGACAAATAAGCTATCATCTTCAACAGGCACAGTTGTATCGACTGTAAGACTTATTAAAAATAAAAAAGTAGATTGGGGATTTGTACCAGGAACAGTCATTGGCGCACTCATTGGTTCTGTCGCAGGCGCAAATCTTACACTCATTATGAGTGATTCAATTTTAAAGATGGTATTAGTTGTTCTTTTACCAGTTGTCGCAATCTGTGTATTAAAAGATAAGAATATGGATGTAGAAGTTCCAGTGGGAATGACAAAGACTAAACAATATTTGATTGCGATTGTATGCTCTTTTGTGATTGGCTGCTATGATGGATTCTATGGTCCAGGAACAGGTACATTCTTATTACTTGTATTTACTAAGTTTGCGAAGATGCCAATAGACAAGGCGACAGGAAATGTAAAGGTAGTAAATCTATCTTCAAACATTTCAGCATTAGTCACATTTATCTTAGCAGGAAAGATCCTATGGGGATTAGGACTAGCTGCTTCATGCTTTAGTATTGCAGGACATTATGTAGGTGCTGGAATGGTTGTGAATAACGGTTCTAAGATTATTAAACCATTAATTCCAATTGTATTAGTATTATTAATGATTAAAGTTGTATCAGGAATATAGTATTAAAAGGACTGAACCCAATAATGGATTCAGTCCTTAATATATGTTTTCTTATTGAGTATTCTTTACTTTAAAAGAAAAACAAGGAAAATGCAAGATTACAGTTCATCAAGGATAGGCAACACTTTGGTAGGAAGTCAACCAACAGACAGAAGGCAAAAACAATTATGATAAACGTCATTTTTTAGATGTGGAACATCCAGATGTTGATTTTAAATGTATCAAAGCTAAAGACATTCAACGCAATCCTGAACTTAAGAAAAAATACCGACCATATCAAGAACAGTGTCGGAATGCTTTTATTCAAGCAGGATATGACCCTGAAATAACGGCAAGTGTATATGATGGTTTTATCTCAAATATCGACCCGGAATGGTCATTCAATTGTGTTTGTACATTCTTTAAACCGAATGTCAATCATATCGCATATGAATACATGGAACGTTCATTTGGTTGTTTTGACCCTGATAACGATGATAGAATCTTACCGACAATATGGCGCAGTCGTTTCGACGTTATAGATGACGGTGAACAGTGTGATCAACTTGAAAACTTAATCGAAAACTGTAATTTAACAAATGATAACCTTGCACTCATCCCGCAGACATTAAAATTAAAATAATGCTCTGCATATTCATCATCTGTTAAACGTGTAAAAAATGTGATACATGGTATTTTTTTTCTATGCGAAACCAGTAGAGAATCCCTCTCTTCATATGCATAAATATAATGTCACGTACTATATTGACCGTTTCATAAGATGATGTGCTTATTTCTAAGCGACGATTGTAAAGTAATCAATTTTAAAATTTAATCTTAACGTATTCTTTAACTAGAATCCATTTTTGAAAATCAGTAATCTTTTAAAAGAAAATACTGATTATCAGACACAAAATTGTTTTCACAAATAGTGCTAAGTAGATTGTTTAAGGCTTTATAATTTTTTGAGAATATTATAAAATATGATAAATAATAAGGAGGAGCAATGATGATTACTATTAGAATCGCAACAGTAGAGGATGCAGAGTCTATCCAGAAGATTTATGCACCTTATGTCCTTAATACAACTATCACATTTGAATTAGAACCACCGACAGTCAAAGAAATGGCAGATCGTATCAGTCATACTTTAGAAAAATATCCATATCTAGTCGCAGTAGAAGAGGGAGAAGTGATAGGATATGCCTATGCAGGGACATTGTATGATCGTCGCGCCTATGATCATTCTGCAGAATTATCTATTTATATCGATGATAAAAAGCGTCATAAAGGAATAGGTCATCTTCTTTATAATGCTTTGATTAACTATCTTACAAGAATGAATATTACGAATCTTTATGGATGTATCACTTATCCAAATGATGCAAGTATCGCTTTTCATGAAAAATACGGTTTTAAAGAAGCTGCTCATTTCCATGAATGTGGCTATAAGTTTGATCAGTGGCTAGATGTAGTTTATCTAGAAAAGAGATTAGATAAAACGACTGAGCCCTTCATACCTTTTAAAGAACTATGTTAATAAGAGAATCATTAGAAAAATGTCCAATGAATCCTAATGAAAAAAGATTAGGACAGTACTTGATAGATCAGGGCATACAACTAGAAAATGCGACTGTAAGAACAGTCGCAAAGGAAGTATTTTTAGCCCCATCGTCAGTTGTCCGTTTTGTTCAGAAATTAGGATTTGAAGGATTCAATGATTTCAAAAAACAATATTTAGAAGAAATACGATACTTATCCACACACTTTCAGAAAATAGATAGTAATAGACCATTCTCCCAAAATGATAAGAATATAGTGATTGCGAATAAAGTAGGATTACTTTATGATGAAACGTTGCAGGATACGATTTCTTTACTCAATCATGATACACTTCAGGAAGCTATCAATCGTATTGAAAAGAAGGAACATATTGCGATTGTCGTATCAGGTGCCCAGAAGGGAATTGCGTATACCTTTAAAGAAAAGATGATGAAAATTGGTAAGAAGGTAGATATTTTTGATAGCATGGATGAAGCTTTTTATGAAGCATGTTATTGTACCAGCAATACATTATTTATTCTCATCAGCTATTCTGGTGAAACATCAAAATGTCTTTTTATCTGTCATAAATTAATTGAAAGAAAACTGTCTTTTATTACTATTACAACTTATGGGACTAACTCTCTTTCTAGTCAGTCAGACTGCTGTTTATATGTATCCACAAGAGAAAAATTAATTAATAATTTAGGTGCATTCTCTTTTAATCTTTCTTTACTTTATTTATTTGATGTTCTTTATTCAGGTTATTTTAATACAAGCTATGATGAACATTTAGAAAATAAAACAGTGACTTCTATGGAATGTGAAAACATATTTACAGACCATGGTAGAAAAACAGATAACCCAATCATTAAATAGAACAGTGTTCCCTAAAATCCTTAGAAATAAGGAACAAAAAGAGAACACTGTTGTTTTCGCTTACATTTTACTGTTTTCTTTATTTCTTTTACGTATAATGATGTTGTCAAAGGAGGAACGCAACATGAATAAAGAAGGCGTGAAAATCGTTACTATTGGTGGAGGCAGCAGCTATACACCAGAATTAATGGAAGGGTTCATCAAGAGATATGATGAATTACCAATCAGAGAAATCTGGCTATGTGATATCGAAGATGGTAAAGAAAAACTTGAAATCGTAGGAAAAATGGCACAGAGAATGTGGGATGCATCTCCTTATGATGTAAAAGTACATCTTACATTAGATCGTAGAGAAGCATTACCAGGAGCTGACTTCGTTACTACACAGTTCAGAGTAGGTTTATTAAATGCACGTATCAAGGATGAAAGAATTCCATTCTCTTATGGAATGTTAGGACAGGAAACAAATGGTGCGGGAGGAATCTTCAAAGCATTACGTACTATTCCAGTTATCTTAAGCATTGTAGAAGATATGAAGGAATTATGTCCTGATGCATGGTTAATCAACTTCACTAACCCAAGTGGAATGGTTACTGAATCAGTTATGAAATATGGTAAGTGGGATAAGGTTATTGGTTTATGTAACGTACCAGTAGGTGCTATGATGGATGAACCAAAAACAATCGGAAAAACATTGGATCAGTTGACTTATAAGTTTGCAGGTTTAAACCATTTCCATTGGCATAAAGTATTTGATGAACATGGTCATGATGTCACTAAAGACATCATCAATGCAATGTATGAAGGTAAAGATATGGGTATCCCAGCTAATATTCATGATATCCCATTCTTTAAAGAACAGTTATTACGTATGAATATGATTCCTTGTGGATATCATAGATATTACTATCGTGAAGAAGAAATGTTAGCACACGGTTTAAAGGAATACAATGATCCAAATGTTGGAACAAGAGGTCAGCAGGTACAGCAGACTGAACATGAATTATTTGAATTATATAAGGATCCTAACCTAGATCATAAGCCAGAACAGCTTGCAAAACGTGGTGGTGCACATTACAGTGATGCAGCTTGTGAAACAATTGCATCTATTTATGCAAATAAGTTAAGTCATATCGTTGTAACTACTAAGAATAATGGTGCAGTACCTGATCTTCCAGTTGATTGTGCAGTAGAAGTATCTTCTTATATTGGAAGTACTGGTGCACGTCCAATCGCTTTTGGCCCATTAGAACCAGCAGAAAGAGGATGGGTACAGTGCATGAAGAACATGGAATTATGTGTTGAAGAAGCTGCTGTAACAGGTGATTATGGAACTCTATTACAGGCTTTCATAATCAACCCACAGATTGTAGCTGGTACTAAAGCGAAACGTATTATGGATGAATTATTAATCGCCCATAAGAAATACCTTCCTCAGTTTGCGGATACTATTGCAAGACTTGAAGAAGAAGGCGTAACTATCAAAGATGATGTTGCAAGAGAATTAACTGAAAAAGGATTATAATATGCTTAACAGGCTCTTATGAGCCCAATGGAGTCAACTTAAGAAGTTGGCTCTTTTTTATTGCTTTTTTTCCTA
>NZ_DAWDDM010000064.1:0-9004 GCF_052354645.1 Catenibacterium sp. | reverse complement strand
ACAATACTTGGGTTACTAGTGACACCTACGATTGGTAAGTGATCCACTGCATCTCTAATTTCTTCTAAATCTACTGTATCAATAATAAATTCCATTGTTTTTCTCCTCCTATAAACTCTGTTCAGTTCTACCGATAATATCATCCTGAGTTGCTTTAGATAATACATTGAAGAATGCACTATATCCTGCAACACGTACAATTAAGTCTTTATGATTTTCTGGATGCTTCTGTGCATCAATAAGTGTTTCTTTAGAAACAATGTTGTACTGTACATGGTAACCATGGAGACGATTAAAGAATGTACGAATCAATAATTCTAGTTTCTGTTTGTTTTCCTCTGTAGAAAGCATCTGAGGTGTCATCTTCTGGTTAAGAAGTACGCCTCCTGTGATCTTTTCAGTACGAAGTTTAGATATACTCTTGAATACTGCAGTAGGACCATTCTTATCTGTGTTATGTGCTGGAGAACATCCTTCAGCGAGTGGTTCATGTGCATTTCTTCCATCAGGAGTAGCCATTGTACCCATACCCTGACCAACATTGGCACTAATTGAAGAAGTACCTGCATAACGGATACCACCAATAGGGCCTCTATTATAACGAGTATTTGGATACTTTTTGATTTCATCAATATAAGAATCATATGCTTCTACAATTAAGTTATCTGCATAATCATCATCATTACCATACTTAGGTGCTTCATCATTCAACATTTCCTGAATCTTCTTATTTTCAGGTGACTGGAAATCATCTAAGATCGCATTCCATAACTGTTCTCTTGTGATCTTCTTTTCATCATAAACAAGCTTCTTGATAGCAGCTAAGCTGTTTGCCATATTCGCAATACCGACCTGAAGACCTGAAATGAAGTCATACACTGCACCACCTTCTTTGATAGTCTTACCTCTACCAATACAGTCATCAGTCAATGCAGAACATAGAATATCTGGGACATCTCTTTCAGATGCCTTATCAATAAAGTTTTCTACAATAACACTATAACGTGTCATTTCTCTTACTGTTTTGTCCCATGCTGCAAGTAAATCTTCATAAGTTTCCATTTCAGTAAAGTAACCATGGCCCTTAGTGAAACGTTTGTTTGTAGTTAAGTCAACACCATTATTCATTGTGCATAATAATACTCTTGGGAAGTTGACATAAGACATACCTGTACAACGATATCCCCATTTACCAGGAACAGCTGTTTCTACACATCCGATAGCACTATAATTATAAGCATCTTCTTCCTTAACACCCCAGTTAATAAATGAAGGAATAATGATTTCATCATTATTTAATGCTGGCATACCAAATCCTAGTTTCATTACTTCAATACATTCATCAAAGAAATGTTTATTCAAGTTTGCATGATAACGTACAGTTAAGTTAGGCTGAGTGAGTCTTGTCTGAGCCACTGATTTTAATACCGCAAAACTTAATTCATTTACTGCATCCTTCTTATCGGTAGTCTGACCACCAATAGTGACATTCTGATACATTGGAGAACCAGCTGAACTTAATGTATGAGCCTGTGAACGTACCTTATTGACTGTGAGTGTCTTGATCCATAAACAAGTAAGAAGTTCTAATGCTTCTTCTTCAGTGATCTTCTTTTCGTTGATATCTTTAATATAGTAAGGATACATATACTGGTCAAAACGTCCATAGCTTAATGAATGACCATTTGATTCAATCTGAAGAATCAACTGAATAAACCATACAGACTGTATTGCTTCACGGAATGAATGAGCAGGTTCATAAGGCACCTTTGCACAGATTCTGCTTATTTCTAATAATTCTTCTTTTCTTGCAGGATTTGTTTCTTTTTCTGCCATTTCCTTTGCGAGAGAACTATAACGAAGTGTGAATGTATGTACTGCTTCAATAACAGTTAAAACTGAATTATAGAACATATACTTATCAACACTATCTGGCTGAGCCAAATCAAGCTTTTCTTTCATTTCTCTTGTATAAGCTTCATAACCCTTTAATCCTTGTGCAAGAATACGTTCATAGTTGACTGCAAGATGTGCATCCCCTGCATTCAACTTACCTTCCATGCCAAATACACCTGTTTCCATAAATACACTCACTTCTTCAGGTAGTAAAGCTTCACCTCTTGCACGTAGGTTATTATTTTCCCAGAAAGGAGCAATATCTCTTAATTGTTGTTTTGTTTCTTCAGTGATATAGAATACATCACCATCTCTCTTTTCAAAAAGATCTAATTCATCCATGATGAACTTCATTGTATATTCAGGGAATACTGGTGCATTACAATTTTTTGTAGACTGGTTACCTACAATAAGTGTTTTATCTTCAATATAGATAGACATGTTTTCAAGAATCTTCTTCAACATTCTTGCACGAACCATGACACGTGGCTGATTTAAGTTTTCCTTATAAGCCTCTGTCGCAAGAACAGCACGTTCTCCATCTACATAAGGCTTTTCATCTAATACTTCTTCTCTGAAAGCTTTCATTCTTTCAGTTAACTGACCAAAATGCTGAGTATTTTCCATTTTTGTTCCTCCTAAAGTTTCATACGTAAGTTTTATGTCTTTCATTACAAGCACATCATACGCATAAAAACGTTATCAGTCAACTACAAATTATGAAAATAATATCATAAACTTTCATATGAAACTTTTGTGTTGCGAAACATAAGTAGAAATGATAGGATAGAAGCGAAAAGAGGGATATGATATGGAAGGAATTATATTTAATATACAGAAATTTAGTATTCATGATGGACCTGGTATTCGTACAACAGTCTTTTTTAAAGGATGCCCATTAAGATGTGAATGGTGTGCTAATCCTGAGAGTCAGGCAGTGAATCCTCAGGTTTTATACAATAATGAAAAGTGTCTTCATTGTGAAACATGTGTACATACCTGTCCTAAAGGGGCTATAAAGATGGAAGATGGCTTGATTCGTATTGATCATAAAACATGTGATCATTGTATGGAATGTGTCAAAGCCTGTCCTGGGAAAGCCTTAACACAGGAAGGTGAAATCAAGACTGTAGAAGAAGTTGTTGATATTTGTATGCAGGACATTGATTTCTATGAAGAATCTAATGGTGGTGTGACTTTATCTGGTGGAGAAGCCATGGTGCAATATGATTTCATGATGGCTCTTGTCCATGCATTAAAAGAAAAAGGAATTCATCTTGCGATTGAAACAACAGGTATTGTAGATCATGAGAAGTTTAAGAAAGCAGCTCCTTTATTTGATCTCTTATTATTTGATGTGAAACAGGCTGATCCAATGAAACATAAGAAGGGAACACATGTCACAAATGAAGTCATTCAAAAGAACTTCAAATGGGCTATTGAACAGGGACTGAATGTATTACCTAGAATACCTGTTATTCCTGGCTTTAATGAAACATTAGAAGATGCGAAAGAACTCGCAACATGTATTAAAGAAGCAGGCGCGAAAGATGTACAGCTTCTTCCATTCCATCAGTTTGGTGAAAATAAATATAAACTACTTGGTAAAGACTATAAGCTTCATGAAGTAGAAGCATTACATCCTGAAGATTTAGTAGATTATCAAAATGAGTTTATTAAGTGTGGGTTGAATTGTTTCTTCTAGATTAATATAATGAGTGCGGAGGTATCTATGAAAGACCGCTATAATAAAATATTAGAACTACTTACAAAAGAAAAGAAAATAGAAGTCAATGAATTATCTCAAATACTTGGGGTATCCAATGTCACTATCCGTAAAGACTTAGATGCACTTGAAGAAAAAGGGATTATTAAAAGAGGACATGGCTATGCCATCCTTGCGAACAAGGATGATATCAATGGACGTTTAGCTTATCATTATGAAATAAAGAAAAGAATTGCACAAAAGGCTGCAGAACTTATTCATGATGGAGATACCATTATGATTGAAAGTGGGAGCTGCTGTGCGATTCTTGCAGATACAATTGCATCAGAGAAACTAGATGTCACTATTGTGACTAACAGTGCTTTTATTGCAGGATATATTCGCGATAAAAAGAATACCAATGTGATTCTTTTAGGTGGTGCTTACCAGAAAGATTCACAGGTTATGGTAGGACCTATCGTGGCACAATGTGCTCAAAACTTCTGTGTTGATCAGTTGTTTATTGGTGCAGATGGTTATAATCCTCGTGTAGGTTTCACAAATAGTGATCATTTACGTGCGCAGGCTGTCAGAGATATGGCTGAACAGGCAGAACATATTATTGTCTTAACTGAAAGTGAAAAGTTCAATTCACATGGTGTAGTACCTCTTCAGTTAAAAGAACGTATTGATACAATCATTACTGATGATCATATTCCCGAAGATATTAAAACACATTTGTTGTCAGAAAATAAAACATTACTCACTATAGAAAACAAATAAACGGAAGGGGGCCCTTCCGTTTTACTTTAAATCTTTTATAATGCGTTGTAATTCTCCTGGCTGACCATCCTTATAAGGTATCTTATAAGATGTCCCGTCTGTTAAGCATAAACAATTTAATTGTCCTCTATCTGCCACAGCGAGTCCTCCATCAATACCAATCTTATTATGATAATCAGGATCATACCAGATATTAAAAGAATGATCATCATTCACATAACATAAAGGCGTATGACCAAATATATAAGTATATTCAGGATTACATGGATTCATATAGAAATATTCTCTAATCCAGGCAAGTAATTCAGGATCACTATCTTCTATATTGGTTACCTCAGGATCCACTCCTGCATGCACCATTACATAATGCTTACCCTGATAATCAAGTTCTATATAGTTAGGTAGACTATCAATGAAATCAATAATTTCCTGTACAAACTCTTTCTTTATATCAAAATATTCCTCATAAGGAATAGAATCCTTCTGTAAGAACTCTCTTATACTATTTACAGTACCTGTGGCACCATTCTGTTTCCATAAACGATATGCATTATTCAAATCAGAATCTAAATCATTATATTTTAAGCTGGCTGCTAAAGATTGTCTCATCATGATTTCATGATTACCCTTGATCATATGAACATTAGGCATTGCTTTCACAAAATAATATATATCAATTGAATTAGGACCACGATCCATAATATCACCTAGGATATATAACTCATCTTCATCAGTGAATTGAATCTTATTGAGCATCAGCTGCAATAACACAAATTGCCCATGTAAATCAGACATGACAAAAATTCTCTTCACTAATACTCACCTGCCTCTCAAATACATTTTATCATACACAAAAAGGAATGCAAAACAGAACATAATCATCAAAAAAAATAGTTGAATTATGATATGATTAATATAGGTGAGGGATATGGATGAATTTTATCAAAAGACCTATTTAATGATTGTTTTTAAATGGTCTTACTACTATACAAGAAAGAATATGAAAAATATCAGATGTGATATTATTGAAGACACTAAACACTATCATACTGTACGTTTTTATTTAAAGAATCGTGTTGCTTTTTTAACTGTCTGGCATAATGGCATAATAGAAGAACAAATCACAGATGAAGAAGGAAAAGAAATTTATTTCTATCTCCATTATACTTTAAAGAGCTTATCCCAGTTCTTATCTTATTATAGAGATTTTATGGTTGTCTTTTTAAGGGATGCAGATCCTAAACATGTGAAAGTAGGAATTGTAGACCAGGATGGTTTTTCTTCTAGTTATTTAATTGGTTTAATGAAAGAAAGTCTGACAATAGAAAAATCTAATCTAGAAGTAGAATCAGTAAGCCTTTCTTCATTAGAAGAAGTAGAAGGAGACTATGATGCACTTTATTTATCTCCTTCAGTCATGCATTTAAAAGGGGATATAGAGTCCATTGTCTCTGTTCCTGTGTATGTAATTGATCCTCTTGTTTATGCAACTAATGACTTCTATACACTTATACATACAATTTTGTCAAAATAATGCATCTGGCTTGCATTCTTAGTAGTAAATAGTATACTAATAGTAGTAATCATTACTGATTAGGAGAAGAAAACATATGGCGGAGACAAGACTTAGAAGATCTAAGCAGCGAGATACGATATATGATATGCTCGTGAATGATCGTACGCATCCTACAGCAGAAGTTATTTATTCTCATGTAAGAAGAATCATTCCGGATATATCACTAGGTACTGTTTATCGTAATCTGAATGTTTTAGTCGAAAACGGGTATATCAGAAAATTAAATATAGATGGTGTAACTGTACATTACGATGGTAATGTGACACCACATCATCATATGGTATGTTCAAAATGTGGAAAGATTGTGGATATACATATTCCATATGGTGCATTTGATGAACTTGTTCATGATATAGAAGAACTAGATCAAGTACACCTCACACATGTTGATATGTTATTTCAAGGAATCTGTAATGATTGTAAGAATATGAAGGAGGATAAAGAAGATGTCTAATTTAAAAGGTACTGAAACATTAAAGAATTTAATGGCTGCATTTGCAGGTGAATCACAGGCAAGAAATCGTTATACTTTCTGGTCTAGTATTGCGAAAAAAGAAGGTTATGTAGAAGTGTCTAAAATCTTTGAAGAAACAGCTAACCAGGAAAAAGAACATGCGAAACGTTTGATGAAACTTATGAACACTGCTGCTCAGGGTGAAACATTACCTGTTGCAGGTGAATTCCCAGTATTAATGGGTACAACTGTAGAAAACTTAAAAGCTGCAGCTGCTGGTGAAAACGAAGAATGGACACATATGTATCCAGAATTTGCTAAGAAAGCTGAAGAAGAAGGATTACCTGAAATCGCAGCTATCTTAAGAGCAATTGCGATGGCTGAAAAGATGCATGAAGAAAGATATTTAAAACTTGCTAAACAGATTGAAGACGGCACAGTATTCAAGAAAGATCATAAAGTACTATGGAAATGTAATAACTGTGGATTTGTAGTAGAATCTTTAGAAGCTCCTACAGTATGTCCAGCTTGTAACCATTCACAGGCTTACTTTGAAGAATACAAATTCTTTGATTAATATAATTGTGTGCAAAGACAGCGAAAGCTGTCTTTTTTTCTTGCTTAGAGTGCTATGATAATAGCAAGGAGGGGATACGATATGAAAGGAAAGATACTCTATCTGTTAGATTTCATCTATGCGATCGTATTATCAGTATTTTTGCTAGTCACAATGATCATCTATATTCATACAAAAGCATCAGAGATATTGATAGTTGTGGCGGCTGTGTTATTTGCGCTTTCAATTGTGAAAGGGTATTGGAGTTATAGGAAATGGAGAAGACCATAATAAAAAGACCTCGAAAGAGGTCTTTAACGCATTTTAGCTGCCTGGATTAAATGTTTTGCAAGTACGGCAGTTGTGACAGTACCAACACCACCAGGAACAGGGGTAGCGGCAGAGGCTTTGCCATCAAGAGTCGCATAGTCTACATCACCACATAGTTTACCATTCTCATCCACATTGATTCCTACATCAATCATCACGGCATCCTGTCCACAATAATCACTATTTAACATCTTTGCACGTCCTGCAGCTGCAATCACGATCTCTGCATCAGAACATGTCTTCTTTAAATCAACAGTTCTTGTATGAGTCATAGTGACTGTCGCATTCTCTTTAAGAAGCAGCATGGACACAGGTTTACCTACAACCATACTTCTTCCTACTACTGTCACTCTTTTACCTGTTAACTCAATATCATATGCCTTTAATACTTCAATAACTGCTTCTGCAGTACATGGAGAAAATCCAGTTGTATCTCCTGCAAACACCTTCGCAATATTAATAGGAGAAATACCATCTAAATCCTTTTTAGGATCAATCATATTTTCAATATCTTTTTCATTAATAGTACGAGGAAGTGGCCTTAATAATAAGATCCCTGTCACTTCATCATCTTCATTAATATCTTTAAAAGCTTTCTTGAAATCTTCATCGCTAATATCCTGTGGGAAAACATAAGAAGCCACATCTAAACCAAATGACTTTAATTTCTTAGTTGCTCCACGTTCATAACTCATATCATCGGGATTTTCACCCACTCTCACAATCGCAAGCTTAGGTACAAAAGACAATGTTTCTAACTCTTTTGATACATATTCTTTAATTCCATCAGAAACTTTTTTTCCTCTTAACTCTAACATGATGTTCCTCCTAATTTTTTAATAACACTATTAGTTATTTCATCTGCAAGCAGTTGCCCTTCAACTAATAGCTTCTCAGCACGTTTATTCATCTTCTCAGCCATTTCTCTATTCTTCATAGACTTCGTATTAATATAGACATTCATAATAGAGCCAGTCAACGCACTACGTAGACATTGTACACCAACACCTACATCACTGATTGCCATCACTGAACCTTTCTCATTTAAAGTAGAAAATAACTTCAAAGACTGATAACTTAAATCCATGATCTGTAATGGTACAAGAGATGCATCCAATAAACATGATTCCATCACAAACTCTTTATGTTTCTTTTCTTCCTCAGTATTCTTAGGAAGTCTATAAGCCTCTGCAAGAGGCTTAAAGTTTTCTGCATCATCATCTACAGAAGTTACAAGCTTCTTTTTTAAGTCTTCTAACTTCTCTATGATTTCTCTTATGTCATCTTCTACATCTTTATATTTCTTCTTACCTACAGTTAAGTTACCTACCATGAGTCCTAAAGCACATCCAATAGCGCCTACTAGTCCTGAAGCACCTCCACCACCAGGAGTAGGTGAAGATGAAGATAACTCATCTAAGAAGTCTTTAATCATTTCTTTCATTTATAACTCCTTCATATGAAAAGACACGAGAACCTCGTGTCTATTTTTCATAAATTATACTCATTTATTTGTATTAATGCAATTAATATGTTTGAAATATATACCTAAATTAATAAGAACACCTATTCCAATCAAACTAAATAGCGCAATCCCCAATGTCACAAAATAACTTTCGGGAAAGATATTGATAATAGGATCAATATCAGGATTGATCACCCAGTAGTAATTGTTGAAAAGAATATGATGCATCATAGTAAATG
>NZ_DAWDDM010000063.1:8466-9046 GCF_052354645.1 Catenibacterium sp. | reverse complement strand
ATTTTAATGTACAATGATATTTATTTGATAGTATTTTAGAAGATACTATATTTTTTCTAAATCCATATTTGCCATGCTACTAGCTACTTACTTCATTTTAGTTATGATTACATTTAAGGCTTTATTCAAAGCCTCTTCATCAGCCTGTTTTTTTCTCATATTTTCCCACATTCCCAGTATTTGGAATATGCATTCCTTAACAACCGGAAAATAGTTCAAACAGTCTTCTTCACTCAATTCATGTATTCCTTTACTAAGAATACCATAAATCGTTGTGTTCTGTATAAGAATGTCTGGTAAATATCCTTCTAGCATTTTAATTCTATCTGCTACTTTAGCATTTTCAAATGAATCATTATCTACTTTATCACCTGCATTCTCTTTTGCTTGATATACCAATCGTTCAAGAATACGTCTAAGATATACATAAGATCCTGCACCTACTCCATTAGCAAAGAGACCAATTGCAGTTCCAAGTTCACTTCGGTCCTGTTTAGAAATAACATGCTTATAATCATCTAATCCAGGAAATGTTATATCAGCAATAGATGGAAACTGCCCTATTTTCATAAATGAATTA
>NZ_DAWDDM010000063.1:0-8456 GCF_052354645.1 Catenibacterium sp. | reverse complement strand
CTGTAAAGTCTAAATGATGTTTTTCATCCATTGAACAGATAAATTCAAAATTCATCAGTCTTGTTATGTCAGCAAAATTTGATTTTATCAATTCCCACGCATCTGTGTTTTTGTTTTCAATTTTAGCAATTGATATTACATCTTGCATAGAAGACATTCTATCTCCAAGAAACTCACATGTAATTTTCTCATTTCCTTCTTGACCAGTCATATGATAATACTTTATGGGTTTCATTGTGAAAACACGTTCTTGCTCACATTCCTTGCAATAAGAACTAATCTTCACATTCCCTTTAACCAACTCAATAAAGTCAGAAATATTTTCTTCTTCAATGAGGATAGAAGCATATAGACCAGACTCCAATAAAAAATTTGTGAATATATTTTCCATGATATTTAACCTCCATCTTAATTCATCTTTGCTTATAAATCCTTAAATATTTCATATTTTTCCTACACACCATCATCCAAATTAATGGACATCATTTGGTCTGCAAAGTGAGGATTTTTTACATATCATATACACGAATTTTCATAGTTTAGCGATTCATTACTGCTGTTTTTTTGCTTCACACTATCTCTAATAGATGTATTTGTAATACAATTTTCCAAATTAGCAATGTCAGTACGATGTCGAGCCTACTGTTCATGTCTATAATCTATACGAATACAGGTAATAGTTATTCAACTAGTAACGATACATGTAAATCAAGCATCGAAACGCTTTTTGCCTTCCCTTATCAAAAGGCCGGCAATATGGGCTTTTCCTAATTCTGTTATTGAACATGTATTACAAGGATCAGAGTAAAAGCTATTAATAGAGTAGCCACTGATAACCATCTTTGATTGCCCCTTCATATTAAACAGTCATGCACTAAACTTTAAATAATCTTGTAAATTTTGTAAACCATAGACAAGTTTAAAAATATTATAGACCAACTAGCTATATTCTCTTTAAAATACTCTTTAGAACAATCGGTAATTATATTATCTTCCTTAATTGAAACACTGTCATACAGTAACATGTAATACACGCTACCTGCACATATTAATACGTATGTTTTCAAAGAGTAACTTCTAAACATACATCCAACAGTATATAAGATAAAAAACTTGCCTACCCTGACTATATCACATTTAATAATTGGTTGATAGTTTAACATTAGTTACAGCACACCTTGTATTCTCTAACACATATGTACCAGCGATTATTCTGTTGATTTTTCTTCTTTATCTGTAAATTCTTTTACACTTTTTGAATCAAATAAATACCCCAATGTAAATCAAAGAAATAAGATGTCTCCACCCCTAATAGAAAACTATGTTAATTCCTTCTTAAAAGCATAATTTCCAAAACAGTTATGCAGAACATCCTCTACCTTTCTTCTCCCTTATTTTTCATTCGACAACTATCATTTCCCAATTAACAACATATTCATTACTGCCATATCATTTTTATAATATCCAATTTTTGTATGGAAAACACTTCTTATTAAGTTTAATCGTCTCATCAGAATCATGACTATTAAATGAAATTTTATCTAAGTCTATTTCATACCATATATAGAGAAAAACATTATTTCCAACTATTCCATACTTTCTCTTTTTGTAAAGAAATACACCAAACAATCAAAACAAATATGTTTTAATGATGTTTACTGACATTGTATATGCAAACAACACGCCCAGTACAATCATTAATTTATCTTAATTTACGTTGAAAGCTATTTAATTATCAGCACAGTTATAAATAATGATGTCCTTGCCATATTTCAATTTAACTTCATCGTTGAAATACTCCATTATAATCAAGAACTAAGAATGGAAAAAATATGATTTCTCTTTTTCGTATATATAAGCAGAGGAAACAACCTCACTGGTTGTTCCCTTTTGCATAATCACTTAATTGTACAGCAACATCATTTATTACAACTCAGTATACTTATCACTCTTCCCCTTAGCCTTCTCTACAGGATACTTAGCTTCATTCTGACTCATCTTCATATTCACTATCTCATCAGCGTCTAATCCTAGCTTATCTAATAGATTCTGACTATATACAATAACATCAGCTAATTCTTCTTTAACATGCTGTAAATCATAATTATCATCAGACCATTGGAAACATTCTAATAGTTCTGCTGCTTCTATTACTATAGATTTAGCTAGATTAGCTGGTGAATGGAATTGATCCCAGTCTCTATCTTCTGTGAATTTTCTAATTCTATTTACTGTCTCTTCTCTCATGTTAGTTATCCTCTTCTACATATATTATTTGCTAGAATTCAGTGCATTAATCCTCTATCAGCAATCGAAACAAAAATACAAATTAACTTTATTAGATTGACTTTTAAACCTTATTCATCATTCTGTATATTAAAGCTTTGCTCTATAATTTCCATTACTTGATCAATTTCAGAAACGTCTCTCATACTTACTTCCACATCACCATTTCCCCATCTACCTAAATTTGTTATATCTTTACAAATACCTTTAGGATCATATACTTCACTAAATTTCATATTAACACTAATACGTAATCCTTTCTTTTGGGGAACAATATCTACAAAATTAGTATCTAACTTATATGCTACATACAGTTTCTTATATTCACGTTTTACCTGTGGTGATAGATTCAATATTCTTTTATCTAAAGCTTCAAATAGAGTTTTACTTAAAGAACTCATATCATATGTTTCTAATGAATATTCCTGTGATGTGTTTTCATCAGGCGTATATGATTCAAGTACTTCATCAGTTAAATCAGGATAAGGCCATATTTTTAATGCTTTATCACATAGCTGTTTTGCTCTTTCCTTTATATGTTCTTCATTCCATTCTGAAACATTCACAACATACTTATTAAGTCTTAAAGCACTCTCTTTAAATCCACCATCCATATTCATTTTTTCTTTGAAAGAATGATCACTCATTTCAGAATTATAAGCAGTAAGAGTCAAGTTTCCAATTGTATGAATATACATCTTTTGTATTTCTTTCCAATTGTCCCCAAGTTCTTTTTGCCATTCCTCTGAAAGATTCTTATTCTGAGGCATAATGTGTTCAATTGTATAATTACCAATATTTATTGGTGCTTTATTATCGTAGTTTTCTAATCTACTCAATACATAGTTTCTCGTACGCATATTATACATATCGCGAATTACAAATGATGAAAAAAACTGTTCATCATTTGGAAACTCTTTATATGTCTGTAAAAGCATAAATGATGCTTTTACAGAATTCATGTAATCATCGTTATGGATTGAGTTTTTAAATATTGCAAATGTTTTGTTCAATGAGTTTGTTGCCATACCACAAATGTTTCTTCTAAAAACATAACTAATACAATATCTCAAAACTTCTTTTAAATCATCAGTTGTAATGAGTCCTTCATTACAATCATGGTGAACTTTTAATAAGAATGGGTATGAGACTTCCATTCTTAAATCGACTATATCATCATAAAGTTGTTTTAATTCTTTGTCATCACTTCTCTTATATACAATATTTGTATAATAACGAGCATATTCTATTAAGTCTTCACAAAGTTCTCTAATTGTATTAAATTCACTATTCATATGGAATAACTTGAATGTTTCATAAACACGTCCTTGTTTTGGAATACTTGTCATTTTCATTGTTAAATAATGACGGAAGAAAGCATCCATGACTTTTTCTTGTGTTTCATAAACAAAGAGTTATTCCATAGGTCTCCATAAATGCTCATAAATATATGTTTGTTCTGTAGGCTCTAATCCCATCAAAATATAGTTTCTTATTAAATCAGATTCAGATAACTCTTTACCTGTTGAGTTTAGACTTTCAAAGATAGCTTGTGCATCATCAGTTTGTCTATCTAGAGTAATATTAACTATCAAGAGTTTACCAATTGCTTCGTAAGTTTCAGCAGGTGTTAATTCATGATTATCTATCTTTGATGAAAAGAACTTGTAGTTATCTAAGAGTCTAGATTTAACACCTTCTTTTATAGGTTTTCTTTCTACAAGACTAATAAGAATATCTTTATCGTTATCAGTTAATAATAATTTATATCTGTCTTCACCAGACTCAAATTCATTCTTTAAAAGCATTCCATCTATACGATGTGCATTTATAGTTTTATCATCTGGATTATTTAATGCATAATTACGTAATGCGATTAATAGTAAAGTAAGTGTAGTAAGACGTTGTTGACCATCAATGATCATATATTTTTGTATTCCAGTAGGCATAGCCTGTTCAGCAATATTTACTATTGAACCTACAAAGTGCCCTACTTTCTTTTCTTTCTGCATTACAACAATATCATTCCATAGACGTTTACATTGTTCTAATTCCCAGCTATAGTATCTTTGATATACAGGAATAAGAAATTGTTTGTCTCCATTTAGTATTCCAAATATGTTTCCCTTATGTACTTCCATATTAACCCTCCATAATTTATTAATAATCACTTAGACTATCTTCTATAGACATATACTTTAATTTTATTCTTTTTTTAATTGAATTGCACTCATTTAATGTTCTATAACGACTGTTATTAGGGGTTAGTGATAATATTTTTATTTTTTGTTGTTAATATAAAAAGAATGGTTGTTAAACCGTTCTAGGATTTGCATATAAATCAATTAGTTGATCAATCTTATCGGAATTGTTGGTCAACCTAGTCGGAATTCTTGGTCAGCTTCGCCATAATAATCATTTAGCGTCCTCAAGTAGTTGAAGTAGTTCAAATCACCATTTTGCGTGTAACTACTACTATAGGAAAATTACGTATAACAAAAGTTTACATCAAAACCGATTTTAAACTACTTTGACTACTTCATAACCTTATTTTTCACTTGATTCATTACTTTAAAACTTGCCTCAATTAGTTCTTGAATTAAGAATATTTAAAGTAGCATAAGCATTAAATTAAACAGTGCATAAAAAGGACGACCAAGTCATATTCTGACCAATCGTCCTTCATTTCAAAACTTCTTCATACAAATACTCACTCAGTAATGAAAGTAGTCTATCTTCTGAAGATTTCTCAAAAATTATAACTACACTTCCATAACATTATCAGTCCAAAGCTCACACTGACTAATAACTGTCTGAACTGCATCTTCCATCCCTTCTGGTGGATACTTGTGCTTTTTTAATAGTTTTTTGATTAACATACGCATTCTTGCTCTTGCTGACTCTCTCTTTTGCCAATCAATTGTTTTATTTTTACGTAATGTTTCAGTCAATTCTTTTGTAATAGCAATTAATTCTTCATTTTCATAGAAATCTTTTATTGCTTGTGGTTTTGTTAATGCATCATAGAAGGCTAATTCATCAGAAGTAAGTCCTAATTGCTCACCCTCTTTTTGAGCTATTTTAATTTGCTTAGCAAGATTCAACATTTCCTCAATAACTTCTTCATTAGTAAGCATACCATTTAAATATGCATTAAGTGATTTTTGCATAATCTCGCTAAACTTTTCAGATTTTACAATATTAGTTTTTCGATATATGCTTACCTGATCAGCAATTAACTTCTTTAGTAATTCAACTGCAAGATTCTTTTCTTTCATATTTGCTACTTCTTGTAAGAAAGTAGGATCAAAAATAGAGAATTCTTCTTTTACGTCAGAGAACAGATTAATTACTCCATCACTTTTAATACTATGCTTAAGTAATTCATTTATTCTTGCATTCATTTCTAGTAATGATATTTTCTTTCCTTCACCTGAATTAGTAAGTCTCAATACCAATACACGAACTGATTCAAAGAAAGCTGCTTCTATACGATCATGTTCATCCACTAAAGACGAGCATAAAGATAATGCCTGATGAAGTAACAGTGCTTCTTGAACAAATGAATTTTTATCTTCTACACGTTCTCTATCCATAATGAAGTTAACTGCACCACTTATAGTCTTTGATCTTTCCAGATCTGTTCCTGTATGGAATTTAGAATAATCAAAACCATGGAGTTTATCCTGGCAGATTGATAGTTTTTCATAGAATTTTGGCAAAGCAACTTTAGCAACATCTGTATCGCCATAATTCTTTTTATCTCTAGATGTATAGTCTTTCATCGCTCTCTTTAAAGCTGATGCAATACCTACATAATCTACTATTAATCCACCTTCTTTATCCTCAAAGACACGGTTTACTCGTGCAATTGCCTGCATCAAATTATGCCCAGACATTGGTTTGTATACATACATAGTAGCTAGAGAAGGAACATCAAATCCTGTAAGCCACATATCAACGACAATAGCAATTTTTAAAGGACTGTCATTATCTTTAAACTTCTTTGCGAGTTTCTCTTTATGTCTTTTATTTCCTATAATCTCGCGCCATTCCTCTGGGTCCTTGTTGCTTGAAGTCATGACTACTGCTACTTTTTCTGTCCACTGTGGACGTAACTCTAAAATTCTCTTATAGATTTTCATGGCAATAGTACGTGAATAAGCAACAATCATTGCTTTTCCTGTCAGTAAATTCTCTCTATTATTTTCATAATGATCTAAGATATCAGTTACAAGAGAATCAAGAGTATTATCATTACCAAGAATGGCTTCCATTCTACCAAGTTCTTTTTTACTTCTTTCAATAACTTCTCTATCAGCATTTTCAGCCATAAGGTCATATTCATCATCTATAAGTTTCAATGTTTCTTTATCAAGATTAAGTTTAATAACACGACTTTCATAATAAACTGGACGTGTTGCACCATCTTCCACCGCTTGTGTCATATCATAGATATCTATGTAATCACCAAATACTTCACGTGTACTACGGTCTTTAGATGAAATAGGTGTTCCAGTAAATCCAATATATGTTGCATTAGGCAATGTATTTCTAATAGCACGAGCAACACCAATTTTAATTCTACCAGTTTTTGAATCTACTTTTTCTGTAAGACCATATTGACTACGATGTGCTTCATCAGCCATTACGACAATATTCTTTCTTTCTGAAATTGCTTCATGCGATTCCTCAAATTTTTGCATTGTAGTAAAAATAATACCATTTGCTTTTCTACCAGATAGTAGTTTTTTTAAATTTTCTCTACTTTCAGCATGCAGTGGTTCTTGCCTTAAGAAATCTTTACACTTAGCAAATTGACCATACAACTGATCATCAAGATCATTTCTATCTGTAATAACAACTATTGTTGGACTATTCAATGCCGACTGTAATAAGTGCGCATAAAATACCATAGATAATGATTTACCACTACCCTGTGTGTGCCAGAATACGCCACCTTTTCCATCTGTAACAGTTGCATGCTTAGTAGACTCTATAGCTTTTTTCACGGCAAAATACTGATGATATCCTGCAAAAATCTTAAATGACTTTATTCCTTCATTAGAAAAACAAATAAAGTTTTTAATAATGTCAAGAAATCTATCTTTTATAAATATTCCTTCGAAAAAAGTATCAAATTGAGCATATTGCGTATTTTCATAACTACCATCTTTTGTTTTCCATTCCATAAAACGATCTTCACCTGAAGTTATAGTACCCGCTTTAGTAGTCAATTGATCGCTCATTACACATATAGCATTATACACAAACATTGAAGGAATCTCCTTCATGTAATTACGAAGTTGTCTATATGCTTCTGAAGCATCAGTTTCTTCTCTAGAGGGAGATTTTAACTCTACTAATACAATTGGCAAACCGTTTAAAAATAGTATGATATCTGGTCTTTTCTCACTATTTTCAATAAAAGTCCATTGGTTAGCAATAATAAAAGAGTTATTATCAGGATTATTATAGTCAACTAAATAAACAATAGATGAAGACTCTTCACCATCAATTAAATATCGAACAGGAATACCATTTTGTAAGTAATCCATAAATACTGAATTCTTTTGTACTAGTTCACCATTCTCAATATTCTTTAATTTGAATAATGCATCCTGAATAGCATCCTCAGGTAAATCTCTATTCAAACGATACAATGAATCAATTAAGACATCATCATATAACGGACTATAAAAATCCCTTTCTATATCAGGTCCATATACATACTCATAACCTAAATCATTTCTAAATAACTCGATAATTGAATTTTCATAATCAGCTTCCTTATATAGCCCTGACATAATACCCCTCCTCACTCGTTATTCATGTTCTCTATCGAAATGAATACGCCATAGTTTTTCTATTTCATTATAAGTTGCACTTTTATCTTTAGGTGTATTTGTATCACCCACTCTTGTATATATAGTGTTGTCCTTGACTCCACGATATCTTTCTACCAAATAATAAGGGACATGTTTTGTGGCTTTACATTTTATAACCATGAGTTTTTTATATTTATAATAAATGTTTTTGATTTCAATTTCAGGTTTAAAGTCTCCTGCAAATTTCTTATTATTCATTAAATCTAATATATTATTTGATTTGCATGCTTCATCAATTCCAATTACTTCAAAATCATCCGTAACGCCTATTATTAAATATGC
>NZ_DAWDDM010000062.1:0-9066 GCF_052354645.1 Catenibacterium sp. | reverse complement strand
GATCCATCACATATCTTAAAGACTGCAGATAACTTCTGGGAAATTGGTGCAGGACCTGGTGGACCAGATAGTGAAATCTTCTATGACCGTGGAGAAAAATATGACCCAGATCATATCGGTGAAAGACTATTCTTTGAAGAAATGGAAAATGACCGTTATGTAGAAATCTGGAATATCGTATTCTCTCAGTTTGATTGTGATCCTACAATTGATCGTAAAGATTATAAAGAATTACCACATAAGAATATTGATACTGGTATGGGTCTTGAAAGAATTACTTCAATCATCCAGGAAGGTGAAACAAACTTCGATACAGACTTATTCTTACCGATCATTCATGCAGCTGAAGAACTAGCTGATGTGAAGTATGCAGAAGATAAAATGGCTTATAGAGTTATTGCCGACCATATCCGTACTGTTACATTCGCATTAAGTGATGGTGCTATGTTTGACCGTGCTGGACGTGGTTATGTATTAAGAAGAATTTTAAGAAGAGCTGTTCGTTATGGTAAAAACATTGGTATCGATAAGCCTTTCTTATATACTTTAGTAGATGTTGTAGTAGATAACATGAAAGAATTCTATGATTATCTTCCAGAAAAAGCAGAATTCGTTAAGGAAGCTGTTAAGAAAGAAGAAGTGGCATTCCATAAGACATTATCTCAGGGTGAAAAGAAGATCAAAGATGTTATTGCACACTCTGATAATAAGGTAATTGATGGTTCTACTGCTTTCATGTTATATGATACATATGGTTTCCCATTAGAATTAACTATTGAAATCGCAGAAGAATCTGGATTCACTGTTGATAGTGAAGGATTCCAGGTAGAAATGAAAGCACAGCAGGATCGTGCTCGTGCAGCCCGTGGTGAAAGAGAATCAATGGCTTCTCAGAAGATTGATTTAATGGATTTCACTACACCTTCTACTTTTGTTTATGACACAGCACCTTGTAAGACTACAGTTATAGGTTTATTCAAAGATGGAGAAAAGGTGGATGAACTTTCTGATGAAGGTGAAATCATCGTTGAAACAACTAACTTCTATGCTGAAATGGGTGGTCAGTGTGCAGATACAGGTTCTGCTCATTCAGATCAGTTTGATGCAGAAGTCACTAATGTATTAAAGGCTCCTAATGGTCAGCATTTACATTATATTAAATTAACGAGTGGCAGCGTACATGTAGGTGATACTGTAGAACTCACAGTGGATACAGCACGTCGTGCATTAATTGAAAATAACCATACAGCCACACATTTATTAGATGCTGCATTAAAGAATGTCTTAGGCGCACATGTTGGTCAGGCTGGTTCTTACTTAGATGAAAACAGATTACGTTTTGACTTCACTCATCCATCAAAGATGACAAAAGAAGAATTAACAGCTGTAGAAGATATGGTCAATGAATATATCTTCAAGGGTGTTGATGTAGATGTTAAAGAAATGCCTAAGGAAGAAGCCATCAGTGCAGGAGCAACAGCTTTATTTGATGAAAAATATGGTGATGTTGTAAGGGTTGTACGTGTAGGTGACTTCTCAGTAGAATTATGTGGTGGTACACATGTTTCTAATACTGCAAAGATTGGTTTATTCAAGATTGAAATGGAAACTTCAGTTGGTTCTGGTGTAAGAAGAATTGAAGCTGTTACTAACTTAGCTGCTTATAAAGCATTAAGAAAATCTGAAGAAACTTTAGAAGAAGTAGGTACAGTACTTAAGGTAAATGATTTCAATAAGATCGTAGAAAAAGCTGAAAGCACAATGACTACACTTAATACAATGAAAAAAGAAATCGAAACATTAACTAGTAAGTTAAATGCTTTAGAAGCAAAGAACCAGGCTTCTCAGGTTGAAGAAGTGAATGGTGTGAAGTTCCTTTATACTCATGTAGAAAAAGATAATGCAGCCGCTAAACAGATGGCATTTGATTTTAGAGACCAGTTAGGTAGTGGTGTTGTAGTAGTAACTAGTACATTTGAAGGTAAGAATTCTTACTTTGTAGGTATTACTAAAGATCTTACAAATACATATAAAGCAGGTGTCTTAGTAAAGGCTATGAATGAAGTTCTTGATGGCCGTGGTGGAGGAAAACCTGATTTCGCTCAGGGTGGTGCACCAACACTAGATAAGATTGATGAAGCAGTTGCTGCAGTGAAATCTAAATTGTAAAAAATTTGAATTTTATCTTCGTTTATACTAAAATAAGTGATATAGGGAGGGTTCATTATGGCACAAGATTATACACAGACAAGAGTATTTAACTCAGAAGATCTCAAACGAGAAGTAATTAGAAACAACTTAATGACAGTTGCTGAGGCTTTAGAAGAAAGAGGATATAATGCAGTTCACCAGATTGCAGGTTATCTTATTTCTAATGATCCTGCTTATATTTCAAGTCATAAGAGTGCAAGATCTATTATTCAGCAAGCTGATCGTGATGAAATTATTGAAGAACTTGTAAAGTTCTATTTGGAGTCTAAATAGTGGAAAAGATATTAGGACTTGATTTAGGATCACGTACTTGCGGTGTTGCGATAAGTGATACATTAGGAATGCTTGCACATGGTGTAGAAACTTATCATTTCAGCGAAAACGCATATAAGAAATGTGCTTATCATATCAAGAATATCGTAGAAGAGAATAATATTCATACAATTGTCTTAGGATTACCTAAGCATATGAATGGTGATCTTGGTGAACGTGCACAGATTTCTATTGATTTTAAAGAACGTTTAGAGAAGATGATGGATGTTGAAGTTATTCTTGAAGATGAAAGATTAACAACTGTTATTGCGACAAATAATCTTATTTTTGGTGATGTTTCAAGAAAGAAACGTAAACAGGTTGTTGATAAGATGGCAGCAGTTGAAATTCTTCAGGGGTATCTTGATAAGATAAGGAGATAAGCAATGGACGATAATAAAATTGTGATTACCGATAATAACGGGGAAGAAAATGTGTTTGAAATTCTTTTCACTTATGAAGATGAAGAGAATGGAAATAAATATGTCATGTATTATAGTGAAGAAGATGATGAGCAGATCTTTGCATCTCGATATGATGGTGATAATCATCTATATGATATTGAAGATCCAGCTGAATGGGAGCGTCTAGAAGAAGTTCTAGAAGACTTCAATATGCATGATGAAGAAGAAACAGATGATAAATGTGATGGCTGTGTATGCGAAGATGGGAACTGCGTCACAGATTGTTCTGAATGTGATAAGAACTAGGTAACAACCGTTACCTAGTTTTAGTAAGGAGATTATTATGGGACTTTTTAGTAAAACAAAAACAGTAGATATTTTCTTTGTGGGCAGCGAAGGAACAGATCTTGATCGTGGTATTTATGCATTCTATCTTAATGTAGATAATGGAGAAATCATCAAGAAATCATTCGTTAAGTCTCTAGCTAGCCCTCTCGCAATGAATAGACAAGGACGTTTCATGTATTTAACTTACCGTAATGGGACAGGACGTGCTCAGGATGGTGGTATCTGGCAGTATGCCTGCATGGAAACTCAGTTAGGACTTGCAGCAAGAATCGGTAATGAAGGACGTACATATATCCAGACTGTCTTAAATAAAGATCGTGATTATGCTTATGCGATTGATTATTATAATGGTGAAGTAGTCACTATACCAATTAAGACTTCTAAAATCATTAGAGTATCAAAAACAGTAAAGTTAGATGGTCATAGTATTGATCCAGTCAAACAAACTGAATCTCATCCTACATTTATGACATTCACTCCAGATAATACAAAACTTATTGTCACTGATTTAGGTGGTGATGAAGTCATCTTCTTTACTGAAGGTGAAAAGGGTGAACTTACTAAGGATGAAGAATTATCATTTAAGTTAAATCCTGGAAGTGGACCATTAAAACTTGTTTATTCTAGTAACCGTAAATTTGCCTATATCCTCAATCAAATCTCAAGCACTATTACATGTTATGCTGTAAAGCATAATAAGTTTACTTTAGTAGATGAAGTGATGACTTATTCTAAGGATGAATATGATGGTGTCAATACACCAATGGATATGGTTATTACTGAAAATGGACGTTTTATCTTTGTGATCAATAAAGGTGATGATACAATTGTCGCCTTTGAAAGAGATAAAGAAACTGGAAAGCTTACAAGAGTGGATTGTATGGAAACAGATGAAGGACCTAAGTCTCTACTCTTATTTAGAGATAAGTACTTACTTGTTGCGTGTAAACAGGGTGGATCACTTGAAAGCTTTGAAATCAAAGAAGATGAAAAGCGTGCTGTTTTATATGAAACACATTATCAATTCACAATCCATGCCCCAGTATGTATGGAAAAAGGTACAGAAAACTTACGTGTAGTTAAATAAGGCATTTTCATGCCTTATTTTTTTATGGTAATTATCGGGTTAATTCTATATAATGGTTAAGGAAAAGGAGGATGTATGTATGAAGAAAAAAATCATAGCGGCAGTCCTTGTAGTTGTACTATTAATAGGTGGTACAGGCTTATTTTATATAAGTGGTATAGGACATGTCTCTTCTAAAAGTGAAGTGGTACAGATCACTGTAAAGAAAGGTGAAAATGCCTATACAGTTTTAAATACATTAGATTCAAAAGGATTGATAAAAAATAAATTGGTAGCTAAGGTTTACTTAAAGATTCATAAACCTTCAGTTGTTTCTCAAACTTACAATTTGAATAAGAACATGTCTCTTTCAAAGATGTATAGCATCATGTCAAAGATGAACAGCTCTTATGTTGTGAAGTCTTCCTTAACTATCCCTGAAGGAATTACTATTCCTCAGGCAGCTAAAAAGGTTGCAAATGTAACTGGTAAATCAGAACAAGAAGTATTGGATAAATGGTCTGATCAGACTTATTTAAAAGAACTCATTTCTAAATATTGGTTCTTGACAGATGACATTCTTCAAAAGGGTATTTTATATCCATTAGAAGGTTATCTCTATCCTGAAACATATGTACTTTATGATAAATCTACAACAATAGAACAAGTCACAACAGAAATGTTGGATTATATGGATCAACAATTAACACCTTATAAGGATTCAATGACTAAGCTTGGCTATACACCTCATCAATTCTTAACATTATGCTCAGTCGTAGAAAGAGAATCTTTATTTGATAAAGACCGTCCAGCCATTGCGGGTGTATTTATCAATCGTTTAAAGACTGGTATGAGATTACAGTCAGATATTACTGTCAACTATGCATTAAATAGAACAGGTGTCAAAGTCACTACTAAGATGACTAAGACTGATTCTCCTTATAATACATATAAATATGCAGGACTTCCTATTGGTCCTATTGCATGTGTCCCACAAAAGACTATGGATGCAGTCGCAAACTATACACCATCTGATTGTTTATTCTTCTTTGCGAAGAAAGATGGGACTGTTATCTATTCAAAGACATATGAAGAACATCAAAAAGCAGTAAAGGAGAATAAGTGGTATTAATGAAATCATTTTATGAATTAGAAGAATATGCACTTGTGAAAGATGTGCCTATTATGCAAAAAGAAGGTATTGAATACCTTATTGATGAATTGAATAAGAGAAATGCAGAATCTGTATTAGAAATTGGAAGTGCCATTGGGTATTCATCTTTAATGATGGCGACTCATGTCAAAGGTCTTCATGTTGATACAATTGAAAGAGATGATACACGATATCAAGAAGCAGTTGTAAATATTCACGATTTTAATCAGGAAGACAACATTACAATCTATCATGAAGATGCATTAGAGTTTGATAATACATTGTTGGATCATGCGCCTTATGATTGTCTTTTTATTGATGCAGCTAAAGCGCAGTATCAGCGTTTCTTTGAGAAGTATGTTCCTTATTTAAAGGAAGATGGTTTTGTGTTAGTGGATAATCTAGATTTCCATGGTATGATTTTTGATATACCAAATATAAAAAATAGAAATACACGTGCTCTTGTAAGAAAGATCAAACGTTTTAAAGACTGGATCTTCTCTAATGATGAATATGATGCACATTATGTGCAGGTAGGTGATGGTCTATGTATCATTACTAGAAAGGATCAAAATGAAAATCGCAATTAATTTAAATGATCGTGGATATCTTTATGATTATATTGATATGGGTGTTTCTTTGATTATGGCTGGTTCAGATTATAGTGTTTTGACACCGGTGAAGTTTTCTATTGAGGAACTGAAAGAAATCAAAGAACAGGCAAAAGAACTCTATGTTTATGTGAATGCTATGTATGATGAACATGATCTAGAAGGATTAGAAAAGCATATTGATGCGTTACATGATATTGGAATCAATGGATTAATTTTCCAGGATTTTGGTGTATTACGTATGGTGAATCAAAAGGGTTATGGTTTTAAGATGATTTATCATCCTTTAACTCTTAATACCAATTCAAGTACACTGAATACTTTATCTCATTATGGTATTTCTGGTGCTTTTGTTTCTAAAGAAATCTCTTTAAAGGAACAGCTAGAAATACGTAAAAATTGTGATATGCCATTATTTGTATTAGGTCATGGTGTACAATATATGATGATGAGTAAGAGACATTTGATCTCTAATTATGAAAAAGCAAGCAATACAACATTAAGCCATAATAAAGACGCTCTCACAATAAATCCACGTGGACAGGATTTCCCTTGTCATATATATGAAACAAGTCGTGGAACGGCTGTATTCAGCAAATCTAGACTATATACATTGCATTTATTCAATACATTAAAGGACTTTGATTACCTTTATATTGAAACAATGTTTATGGATTCAAGAGAAGCAGTAGAAGTCACTAGTATGTATTGTGCTTGTCTCCATGCATTAGAAACAGGATTATATGATAAAGAAGTAAAAGAATATCTTCCTTTATTAAGAAAGATTTCTAAACCTCTTGATCGTGGTTTCTTATATGATGATACAATTTATCGTCTTGAAGATGTAAAGAGGAGGGATCTAGAAGATGCAGCCAATAAGTAAGATTGTTGATGGTCGTCGTGTGATTGTGAAAAAACCAGAATTACTTGCCCCTGCAGGAAACCTAGAAAAGCTTAAAACAGCTATTATTTATGGTGCAGATGCAGTATTTATTGGTGGTAAGGAATTCTCCTTACGATCACAGGCATCTAACTTCTCTATCGAAGATATTAAAGAAGCAGTACAATTTGCGAATCAATATGGTGCTAAAATCCATGTTACATGTAATATCATCCTTCATCATGATAACCTAGAAGGTATTAAAGAGTACTTACAGGCATTAGATGATGCAGGGGTTACAGCCATTATTGTCGCAGATCCATATATTATGAATCTTGCGAAAAGTATGGACTTAAAGCTAGAAGTACATGTCTCTACACAGATGTCAGTCACTAACTCATCTGCCGTTAAATTCTTTGAAGATATGGGAATGGACAGAGTAGTACTAGGTCGTGAAACAACTTTTGAAGACTTGAAGGACATTAGAAAAAATGCCCCTGATATTGATTTAGAATATTTCATACATGGTGCTATGTGTATTTCCTATAGTGGTCGTTGTATGTTATCTAACTACTATTCTAGACGAGATGCCAATAGAGGTGGCTGTTCACAAAGTTGTAGATGGTATTATGATTTAGAAGAGAATGGACAATCTATTAATGAAGATTTTCCATTTACTATGTCTTCTAAGGATATGTGTCTCATTCATCATATTGGTGAATTAATAGAATGTGGTGTGGATTCATTCAAGATAGAAGGGCGTATGAAATCTGTCCACTATATTGCGACAGTTGTATCTACTTATAGAAAACTCATTGATACATACTGCGCTGATCCTGATCACTTTACAGATTCAAAGAAATATGAAGATGAACTACAAAAAGCAGCCAATAGAGCATTCTGTCATGGATTCTTTTATGATAATCCAGGTGTAGATGAACAGCTTTATAACTTAAGAGATGAACATCCTACACAGGAATTCGTTATGCGTGTTTTAGGTTATGATCAAGATTCTAAACGAGCTAAAATTGAACAGCGTAACTATTTCAAGGTGGGAGACAAGATAGAAATATTCTCTCCTAGTCATTCAAATATTTATTTTACTGTTGATAAGATTTATAATGAAGATAATGAATTGGTGGAAGTAGCAAACCATCCAATGGAAATACTTTATGTAGAAATTGATTATCCAGTATTAGAGAATGATATGGGAAGGAAGGTAAACCATGGAAAATAAAGCTGTCATTATTGGAATTGCAGGTGGAAGTGCTTCTGGTAAGACTTCTATCGCACAATCTATCTATGACCGTTTTAAAGGCAGTCATAGAGTAAAAATCATTAAACAAGATGATTACTACAAAGATCAAAGTGATAAGACAATGGAAGAAAGAGTAAAAACTAACTACGATCATCCATTTGCTTTTGATAATGATCTTCTAGTATCAGATTTAAAGAAGTTAAAAAAGAAAGAAAGAATTGAAAAACCTACTTATGATTATTCAAAGCATACAAGAAGTGATATTACAGAAGTTATTGAAGATCGTGATGTTATTATTCTAGAAGGTATCTTTGTCTTAGCAGAAGAAGAGGTAAGAGATCTTTGTGATATATTGATTTATGTGGATACAGATGCAGATATCCGCTTTATCAGACGATTAAGAAGAGATGTAGAAGAACGAGCAAGAACTGTTGATTCAGTTTGTAACCAGTATTTAGAGACTGTAAGACCAATGCATGAACAGTTCATTGAACCATCTAAGAAATATGCACATATTATTATTCCTGAAGGTGGGACTAATACTGTTGCGATTGACTTATTGATTACAAAAATAAGTAGTATTCTAGGCGATTAAATCGTTCTTGTCTAATTAAAATATGTATGTTATTAATTAGTGGCGAAAAAACCATAGGCTTATCTATGGGATGAAAGCCACATAATTAAAAGAATTAATATTAATAGAATCAAAGTATTGAATAGTGGAATCAAAATCGCATAAAATAAACATCAGGGAGATTGATTACACTCCCTTATCGAAAGATAGAAATTTACCGTTAATGTGGTCGTTGGACTGCTTGGTAAT
>NZ_DAWDDM010000061.1:0-9128 GCF_052354645.1 Catenibacterium sp. | reverse complement strand
ATGAAGAAGACTATATTACAGATGAAGAAGCGATTCATTCTATTTATAATACGTTTAAGTTAGCTAAGTCTGACATATTATATTTTGATAATGATATCAATATTCAGCCGGCTATAAAGGTGGATAAAACAGATAATCGTTTCAAGAAAACAAATGGTTATTACAACCGTGGTATTCGTTCTTTTGAATTCACTAACAGTAAAGATAATAGCTTTAATACATCTTTCAGTTATATTAATTTGTATAAGAGTGCTGAGTATGTATTGATGATGCTTGCGAAAAAGGCAACTGTTATTGGGTTGAGTGCTACATGTAATATTGATTCAGTTTTGTCTAATTATTCATTAAGATACCTAAAAGAGAATTTAGGGGATGACTTTCATGTTCTTGAAGAAGAGGATCGTCAAAGAATAGCAGAGACATATTCTTTATTAAATCTAAAATATGATTCTGGAGAAATCAAAGTAAAGATTGCAGAAGTAATCAATTGTACTGATACAAGTGCAAAAGATATGATTCAATTGGTATTTGAAGACCCTAAGATTCAATCAAAAGCAGCAAAAGTATTTATTAAGGAGGGAATTAAGGATAAATATCAGATACAAAGATATTTAAGAATGTCACAAGCTTATAGATACTTTATTCTACATACTGATATTAAATCGTTCTTATGTTTAAATAATGCCTTACCAAAAGACCAAGGTCAGTTTAGAAAAAGTGTACTTGATGATTTGTTTGGTATAGTTAACAAAGAATGTAGCTTTAATAAGAATAATGTAAGTGTTGAAGTATTAAAGAGTGGTTTATCTTTTGATGAAGATAAGAAGAGTATATTGGAGCGTTTATCTAAAGGAGAAAAAATCTTTGTGATTTCTGCATATGCAACTATTGGTGCTGGACAAAATATGGCATATGAGTTACCAGATGGATTAGATACAATAAATCTCACTGATTTCGCAAATGAAGAAGATGGAAGAAATAAGAAAAAGGATTTTGATGGAATGTATTTAGGTGATATCACTAATGTGGTCACAAATCTGATGGATACAGAATCTGGATTTGAAGAAGAAAACCTACTTCATTTCCTCATTGAATTAGAAAATCTATATGAGAATAATGAAATCACTCATCATACACTCAATAAATGTATTGGGGCAGCTTATCAGAAATTAAAGGAACCAAAGCTTAGAGGTTCTACACAAGAACTTAGAGGATGTCGAAGTATTCGTTTATTTAAGACAAAACAAATCATTCAGGCTATAGGACGTTTGTCTCGATCATTTAATAAGAACAAGATGATTTATATCTTAGTGACAAGAGATATTGTGGATAATTTTGATACGACAATATTAGAGAATGAAATTCTTTCTCCAGAAACAATGAAACTTGCTGAATATGCAAAAGAAAGACAAGAAAGTGTTCCTACATATGATTATGTGGAGAATGAAGCGAGTCGTATTTCTAGTGTTGGTAAGTTTCATATCTATGAGTTCTTATCAGGAGATTGGACAGAGAAACAAATAGAACTCTATAAGGAATTAGGTGAAACATGTCTTCAATGTCCTACAAGTTCTAACTTGGATAATGATATTGTGAGAGAATACTATATTCATTCAGAAGCGCCTCTTAATAAATACTATTTCATGGGGATGTATGATTTTGAATATACAGATGTTTTCTTCAATCAGACAAAGGAAGAAGTAATATCACGAATTCAAAATAATAAAAATAAGCAGGATTGGTTAGCCAGTAATCTGCATGAAGTAAGTGAAGAAAATGCGCGTCTTTCTAAAATGTTGAATTATCCTGGTTTAAGAGAAGAATTTATTAAACATGGTTATGCAACTAGCTTTGAAGAAAACGATTATATACTCTCACCAGTACTTTATCAAAATATTTATAAAGGAAGACTTGGTGAATTTGTGGGTCGTTTTGTAATTAAGAAGGAGTTAGGTATTGATTTAGAGGAACTTAGTATAGAAGAATTTGATCGTTTTGATTTTAAACGTGGGAAGGTTTATATCGATTTCAAACATTGGAGATATTCATCTTATGGTGCAAACACAATCACTAATAAGATTCTAAATAAGCTAGATGAAGTAGATGGAAAAAAGGCTATTGTAATTAATATTTTTGATGAGAATGAAATGGATAAAATCATAGAATCTAATAGAATTATTGAAATTCCAGCTTTATTAGAAAACGATGGATTTCATGCTAATCCTGAAGCAATCAATAAAATAAGAATGTGTTTGGAGGACTGTAAAAATGATTAAGACAAACAAAGTGAAATTAGATCTTCACTACAACAATATTATTCGTGATTATGATGTTTATAAGGTTTATCAAGAACACAAAGGAGATGACGAGAAAGAACGTACTGTAAGAAAATCAAGTATGGATAAGATTGGAGATAAATTCTCTCCAGTTATATCTGTAATTTATAAATCAGGTGGAATTGCATATATTCTAGTTGAAAAAGGAACTGTGCGTTTAGAAGAGTTTCAATCACATATAAATAGCTTTGGCCAAGGAGTATTTGTGGAAGAAATAGATTTAAGTAATCATACAAGTATGAGTTCAGGTGATTTATGTCAATTACTTATCAATACGTTTCCAAATATAGACCTATCCGAGAAGTTTAATAATACCTTAGGTAGATGCTTCTATTTTAATCAGAATTCTTTTAAAGAAGATGTTATAACAGCATATAGTGTGACTATCAGTGATTTAGATTCAAGTAAACAAGAATGCGTTGTGAATATCAATGGGGAATCCTATAATCTATTATCTAAATTGTTGAAGTGTTATGCGAATAATGAAAAAGTATTAAAAAAGATTCGAAAACTACCTCGATATTACAAGTCTGGAGAAGGTTATATATTTCGCGAGGTTGATTCATACAGAAGTGATGATCAATGTTATGTGTTAAGGGGGATATATGG
Source organism: Catenibacterium sp. (assembly GCF_052354645.1). NCBI lineage: Bacteria > Bacillati > Bacillota > Erysipelotrichia > Erysipelotrichales > Coprobacillaceae > Catenibacterium > Catenibacterium sp. The sequence continues at coordinate 6,183 of NZ_DAWDDM010000061.1, read as the reverse complement.
AAGAAAGAATAAATACATTGCACTGGATTTGGATATAAAAGACTTACAAGCTTTTGAAAATTCAAAGAAAGGAATGTTGTATCAATTCTTTAAAGATGTTGATAATAAACTCAAGGATTATGTTCAATTCACTCCTTTAGAACTGAAATACGATGATATCTTAAAGAAATATTCAAATACTATTTCTATAGAACATAGAGAAAAACTATTTAATGATTTAGGAATCAATGTCATTGATCGTGTTGAAGATGTATTATCAAAAAAGATGGTTGCAATGATGGTTTCTAAATTAAGAGAGAGGGGTATTGAAAATGTAAGTTTTAGTCAAGATAAACTGTTTAATGTAGTTTTGATTCATGATCAAGATTACTATAAGAAAGAAAATTTACCTGATCAACATACAAACGATTTGAATACTCAGCATTTTACTTATGAAAACTGTATTACCAAGAGTAGTGAAATTGATATTAATGAAAATGTAGTTGATAAGATTTTGACTGAGCTTATAGTAAAGATGGATGTTGCAAATAAGTGCTTGTCTACATATATATGGGAATGGGATAAAACAGTAGAATATGTAATGCAGGATTTAGTCTATAATAAGGAGACTAGGAAGAAAGAAAGGATATACTTGGTATTGACAGTATTTCCTGATGGCAGCATGGAATTCTATAAGGTTGAGGATGATTCATTGGACGTATATCAAAGCTATGATTCTATTTTTAAGAATAATACCGATGCAGTCTATACACCAGAAATGTTGATTTCTACTCAAGGCTATCAAGCTTTGATTAGTGACAGTTTAATGAAGGTTATGCCAGACTTGGATGAACTTTACTTTAGACTAGACGCTTATAAGAAGGAAAAAGAAATCTCGAAGGGTGATTTAGTTCGTTTATTGGAATCTTTTATGCAATCACAACCAAAGTATAAAGAAGAAGTAGAGGGTGTATTAAAAAGTTTGAATAAAGATACTTATCAATACCAAGAAATAGTTAGAAAAGCAACTAAAGCAGGTGATGCACCACTTATTAATTTAGCAACTTCTTTAGGAAAAGAGTTTGTAGGGCATTGTAGAAACAACTTTAGAATGGTTTTGAATCCATGTCTAAAGAGTGATGTAGTCAATGTATTCCAACATATTTATATTTTGAAGGATGAAGAAGAGCCTAAGAAACTATACTATTATGTTGGTAAGAAGGATTCCATGAAGTTTACTCTCATCAATTCTTGTCATATTCGAAAAATTATGATGTTAGAAGGAGATTTTGATGAAGTATTTAAGAATTTTCTCTTTGATCAATTAGCAGTGGACTTTATTAGAAATAGAGGATATACAGTAGTTCCATTCTTGAGAAAGTATATAGAAGAATTCAAATAGCAAAAAATAGGCTGTAGCGAATCTAATCGCTGCAGCCTATTCTTCTAATAACCAATCTATGATATTAATTACCTTAATACCATCATAATTTCCAAGTGTATATCTATCTAAAGTAAGGATTATTTTCTCATAATTGTCTTCGATTAGTTTTAGAGGACGAATCTCTCTGTTAAAAGTATTCTCATCCACAAGTGATGCAGTAACCTGTATATAAGTATAGACATCATTTCTTTTCGCAATAAAATCAACCTCTGTATGCCCACTTCGTCCAATATTTACAATATATCTTCTTCTTAGAAGTTCTAGATATACAATATTTTCAATTGTGAATCCTAAATCATAAGATTGCTTTGGAAGAATATAATTGCGAATTCCTGAATCTACAATATAATACTTCTTGTTTGATTTTAATACTTCCTTGCCTGATATATCCATCACTTCAACAGGATAATAAAGATATGACTCACACAATGCTTCAATATAATTGCTGATTGTATTAGGTGAAGTTTTTCTTTCGTTTGATTTAAAATAATTAGTAATACTACGTATGGAAACAGGGCTTCCAACAACACTTGATAAGTATTTAGATATAGCTTTTAGTAGTGCAACATCAGTTACATTCTTCGAATCACTTCCATTGTTTTTTCTATTAATTCTCTCTTCAATATCTTTTACAATCACGGTATTATATATTCCTTCTAGATACATATTAATCTGTTCATTATCCAATTGTATTTGATTAATATAAGGAAAACCGCCTGTTTTCATATACTTCTGAAATGCCTCTTCTTTATTTGATTGAGGACTATAAATTTCTTTAAAAGACAAAGGAAGAACGGGGATTTCTATGTATCGACCACTTAAATAAGTGGCTAGCTGACCAGAAAAAATATATGAATTTGATCCTGTGATATAGATATCTATATTTTCTTTTACATGAAGGCTATCTACAACTTTTTCATAAGAAGGGACGTTTTGTATTTCATCGAGAAAAATATACATCATTTTATTTTTTGCCAGTCTATCTTTGATATATTGGTAGAGCTTTTTATAATCTTGTAACTCTTCGTATTCGAGTTCTTCAAAGTTGATAGAGATAATTTGCGATTGATCAATACCGTTTTCTAATAAATATTCTTGATATAGTTTTAAGATTGTACTTTTTCCGCAACGTCTAATACCAGTCAGGACTTTTATAATATTTTGATCTTTCCAGGATAGTAGTTGATTTAGATATTCTTTTCTTTCAATCATTATGGTCACCTCATTTCTGAATAAATTATATCATACTATCTTGGTTGATTCAATTTTATGTTCAAATTTGAGAACACTAATACGTAAAATTACAGTGGTGTTCAAAATTGAGAACACTAATTCTTGAAATAACAGTGGTGTTCAAATTTGAGAACACCTTATGTTTGATTCTTATTTACATAATGAAACCAATAAGAGAAAATAAAAAAGAATAAGGAGATACACCAATGAAAGAAAAGAAAACATTAGAAGAACTTATATAAGATTATAATGAATGTAAAGAAATATTTGGTGATGCTGATTTTACCAGTATTATGATAGCGGAATTTATTTGCGATACATATTGTGAAAGAAAACAATATGATAAAGCATCGGAATATGCCAAAAGAAATTATGAAGCGAGTTTAAGAGAATATGGTGTTGATGATATTACGACATTTGATTTACTGGCTAAACTTATAAAATGTTATGAAAGAGCAGAAGATAGGGAATCTATTGATTCTGTTGTTGATGAATATTATAGAATTCGAGAAGAGACTCTAGAAATTGAAATACCAGATTCAACGGATGATGATATTCTATTCTAACACTCGTGAGTGTTAAATGAGCGTTAGAAAGTTAAAAACCGCATAACTAAGCCAAAAAATTAATATAATAATGAGCGTTAAAACGTATTAAATGAGCGTTAGAATAATATATACTATTTCTTTTTAAGTGTTACTTCCTTGAAATTCAAGTATATCCTTAATAGAATTAAATAAGAATATACATAAAGGAGTAAATAAAAATGTTAAGAAAAGATTTCTTATGGGGTGGTGCTGTCACTGCTCATCAGAGTGAAGGTGGATATACTGAAGGAGGAAAAGTTCCTGCAGTATGTGACTTAACAGTCACTGGTAAGTTTTCAGATTTTAAAAATGGTATTGATGCTTATCATAGATACAAAGAAGACTTTGACTTATATAAAGAGTTAGGCTTTAATGCATACCGTTTCTCTTTAGACTGGTCTAGACTTATGAGTGATGAGAATACATATAATGAAGAAGGTTTTGCTTTCTATGATGAATTTATTGATGAACTAATAAAGAGAGGGATAGAACCTATTCCTACACTCTATCACTTTGAAATGCCTGTATTCTTATATGAGAAATACAATGGTTTTGCGAGTAGAAAGGTAGTAGATCTATTTGTAGAATTATGCAAGAAGATTGTAGATCGTTATTGTCATAAAGTAAAATACTGGATTATCTTCAATGAACAGAATGGAATACTACAGAAAGGACCAAAGATGTTCTTTGGGGCTGTTTGTTTAGAAGGAGAAAACCCTATTACTCTAGATCATCAAATTATGCATCATACATTAATAGCGCATAGTTTGATTAACGAATACATTCATCAAAAAGGAGGCTATGTTTTAGGTATGGCCACTATTGTACAAAGCTATCCTGAAACATGTCACCCATTAGATACATTGGAATCTATGAAAGCCCAAAGTGAAGCATTTGTATTCCTAGATATCTTTGCGAGAGGACATTACAACAGCTATTTCCTAGCAAATATGAAACAAGAAGGGACTATGCCAGTTATAGAAGAAGGAGACTTTGAAATACTTAAGAAGGGTAAGACAGATGCTCTTGCGATAAGCTATTATATGTCTACTATTAGTCATTATGGTGAAGATAGTTTGACTAATGTAGAAGATGTAGTCATCAAGAAGAACCCTTATTTAGAAATGTCTGAATTTGGTTGGACAATAGATCCTATTGGTTTACGTATTACTTTAAGACAGCTCTATGATAGATATGAAATGCCTATCTATATTGTAGAGAATGGTTATGGATATGATGATCAGTTAGTAGATGGTGTTATAAATGATGATTATCGTATTGATTATATGAGAAAACATATTGAAGAGATGAAAAAGGCTGTAGAAGAAGGTGTAGATTGTAGAGGATACTTGTCTTGGGGTCCTATTGATATCTTAAGTAGTCGTGCACAGATGAAGAAGAGATATGGTTTTGTCTATGTAAATAGAGATAATGATGACTTAAAGGATATGAGAAGAATTAAGAAGAAGTCATTTGAATGGTATAAGAATGTAATAAGTAGTAATGGGGAAGTATTGTAAGGAGGAGTAATCCTCCTTTTTTAAATCGGAAAATAAGTTAAAAATCAATTATTCACTTAAAATTCAGAGAAAAACAAGAAATTCTTATTGAATAATATAGTAGAGATAGAACGTTACTTGTCTTCAGAAACAATTAAAGGAATAGTTACTTTCACAATGGCAAGAGAAATATTGAGAGAAGGAGGTTATTTGTTGATTGATGAAATAGAAAATCATTTCAATAAGGAAATAGTAAGTACTCTTATGCGTTTCTTTAAGGATAGTCAGTTAAATAAGAAAGGTGGTGTTTTATTCTTTTCTACTCATTATCCAGAACTTATGGACGAATATGATCGTAATGATAGCATATTTATTACCAGAAATAGTAATGGTATTACTGTAGAAAATCTTTGTACTATTTTGAAAAGAAGCGATATTAAGAAGAGTGAAGCTTATGAGAGTGGATATCTTCAAGGAACTACACCATCTTATGAGGCTTATATGAAGTTGAAGAAGAGTATGAATAAATAACTGAAAAAGTATGAGGAGGGTAATAGTGTTGAAATCTAAATACTCTATAGATGAGCAATTGAAAAATCTCGAAGACAAGAACGTTCAATTCAATATTATGAGTAAAGAGGAAGCACGAGAGTATCTACAAAATAATACGTACTATTTTAAGTTAAAATCTTATGAGAAATCATTTGAATACAACGTGTCAAAGAATCAATATATTAATCTTGAATTTGCATATCTAGTGGAATTATCTAAGCTAGATATGTACTTAAGAGAATTGATTATTAGAATATCATTGCATACAGAACATTTCTTAAAGGTTAAATTAATTGATGATCTTACCAAGAATGAAAAAGAAGATGGCTATCATGTTGTACGAGAACTGTTTTCTAAATATCCTTTTATGCTAGACCATATCAATCAAAAGAAATATAATTCAGCATGTGCAGATTTGATTCATAAATATGAGAATAATTGGGCTGCTTGGAATTTGATTGAAGTTATATCATTTAGTGACTTTATTAGGTTATATGAATTTTATTATTCATTATATCCAGAACAGGGTAATGCGATTGTCAGTGATCTTATATGGTCCCTGAAATTTATTAGGAATGCATCGGCGCATAATAACTGTTTGTTGAATACTTTAAGAAAACCTTATGCATATACACATTTATATGATAAAAAGAAAAAGGCCATTATAGTTAATAAAAGTCTTATTTCATTATTAGCATCGGTTCCATCTATCACAAAAAAGAACAGAAAGAAAAAGATGACTAATCCTGTTATTCATGATTTTGTGGCAAGTTTATTCTTGTTTGATGAAATATGTACAAGTCAAGTATTCAAGAAGAAGATATTTGCTGAACTTAAAGATTTTATAGAGGGAAGATTGATTAAAAATAAAGAATATTTCAGTAGTGAT
>NZ_DAWDDM010000060.1:0-9225 GCF_052354645.1 Catenibacterium sp. | reverse complement strand
CATATCTAGACCTACTGAACATACACAAGTCATTGCTTCTAGTTTTTCTAAAGTTAAAGATCCTGCATTGACTGCATCAATCATACCCTGGTCTTCACTAACTGGAATAAAGGCACCTGACAAACCACCTACATAAGATGAAGCCATAACGCCACCCTTTTTCACCTGGTCATTTAAGATAGCAAGTGCTGCAGTAGTACCTGGAGCCCCTACTCTTTCAAGACCCATGCTCTGTAAACAATCGGCAATAGAGTCACCAATAGCAGGCGTAGGTGCTAAAGATAAGTCAATAATACCAAAAGGAATACCTAATGCTTCAGATGCTTCTAATGCAACCAACTGACCTACACGAGTGATCTTAAATGCAGTTTTCTTGATGATTTCGCATAGTTCACCAAAGTCTTTACCTTTTGCGTTCTTAATTGCTTTATGCATAACACCAGGACCACTGACGCCAACATTAATAATGGCGTCTGATTCACTGATACCATGGAATGCACCAGCCATAAATGGGTTATCATCTGGGGCATTACAGAAGATAACAAGTTTAGCACAGCCAATAGACTCAATATCCTTAGTAGCATATGCAGTCTTTTTTACAATCTGTCCAAGTAATGCGACAGCATCCATATTAATACCAGTCTTAGTAGAACCAACATTAACACTTGAACATACAAATTCAGTTTCCTTCATAGCCTGTGGAATAGACTCAATAAGCATACGTTCAGCTTTAGTCATTCCTTTAGAAACAATGGCAGTATAACCACCAATAAAGTTAATACCTAATTCCTTTGCACATTTATCTAGTGTTTTTGCAATCTGTACATAGTCTTCTGGCTTCTTGCAGGCTGAAGATCCGATAGTTGCAATAGGCGTAACTGAGATACGCTTATTCACAATAGGAATACCATATTTTTTTTCAATAGACTGTCCTACAGGTACAAGATTTCTTGCAGTAGACATGATTTTGTTGTAAATATTGTCACAAAGAACATCTAAAGAAGAATCAATACATTCAAATAAGCTAATACCGATTGTAATAGTTCTTACATCTAGATTTTCCTCTTCAATCATTTTATTTGTTTCAATAACTTCAAACTGATTAATCATCTACACATCTCCTTATAATCTATGCATCATATTAAAGATTTCTTCATGCTGGATTTTAATATCAACACCAATTTCTTTACCTAAAGCAGCAAGTTCATCTGCTAAGTCATTAAATGCTTTGCTAGAAGCATCATGATTGACAATCATCATCATATTGAAATAACCTTGTACAATAGTCTGAGAGATATCTAAAATATTAATATCATTCTCAGCAAGATAAGTACATACCTTTGCAATAATACCTACCTGATCCTTTCCAACTACAGTAATAATACCTTTTTTCACAGTCGAATCCTCCGTTTTCATAAATTTTTAAACATTATAGCAAAACTAAGTAAAAAGATAAATAAAAAGTGTAAAAATATGCTTAGACTAAATAATAGCCTTTAAAAGTAATTTAAATTGATTGTAATATCAAAAAAAGAGAAGGAATATCTCCTTCTCTTTTGTGTGTTTATGTTATTCGCCTAATAATTTAAGAGCACTAGCAAGAACAGCCTTACCGTTCATTGTTCCGTAATCTCTCATATCGATAACGTCAACAGGGATAGCACCAGCTTTTCTTGAAGCAGCTAACTTTTCGATTGCAGCTTTCTGGAATCTAACCTGTGGGCCAAGTAAGATACAGTCAACTTCTTCTAATACTCTAGGTGCATCAGAGAATGGTAAAGCGAAGATTTTTGCTTCAACTCCCTGTTCCTTAGCTGCGGCTTCCATTTTAGTTACTAATAAGCTAGTAGACATACCTGCAGAACATACTAATAAAATTGTTTTCATTGTCATTACTCCTTTTCTAATTTCTGTATTAATTATACTAATTTTTAGCCATGATGTAAACACTTACCCAAAAGTTTTTTTGGCACAATACAAAAAAGGATATTCAAAAGGCTATAAATTTAATTTATAATATTTTAGAGGTGGTTAAAATGAAGGTGTTAGTTGTAAGTGATTCGCATATGTATAACGATATATTAGAAAATATAACAAATAAATGGAAAAACAAGGTGGATTTATTGGTACATTGTGGAGACTCCTCTCTCCTTCCAAATGATCCATTACTTAAAGATTATGATATAGTTGTACATGGAAATCATGATGAAGAAGTCTTTCCTCACTATGTAGTTTACAAAGATATATTTGTGACCCATGGTAATGATTATCATGTCTATGCAGGCTATGATGAACTTATAAAAGCATGTAAAGAAAATCATTGCACGATATGTTTTCATGGACATACACATGTGCCTACGATTCAGATTCATGAAGGAATCACTTTTGTGAATCCAGGTAGTGCAATGATCAATCGAGGAAGCTATGGTTATGGAACATATGCCATTGTTGAGACAGAACCATTTAATGTCATCTATTATGATAGTCTTGATCATCATATCTGTAACCAGGAAGTTCTTGAAGAAGGTATGGTATTACTTGATGAATTTAAAAAGATTGTAAAGAATATGAAATAAGGGAGATAGCGAACTATCTCCCTTTAAAAATACTATTTTTCTTCTAATCTTTTTCTCTTATATTCAATGATGAACATGACTTCCTTTAGATCTTCATCTGGTAATTCAGATAATAATCTAGCAATATTCGCAATATTATAGTAGTCATATTTCTTACCACTCATGATTTCTTCTACACTACGTCCATATAAGCGTGAAAGAATTTTTAATTCCCCTACTGTTACATCTCTTTTACCATTTTCAATATCTGAAATTGCAGAATGAGGTACATTAAGATGTGCAGCAACTTCTTTTTGTGTTAAGTTCTTAAAAGTTCTATAAGTTTTTAGACGTTTAGCGAGATCCATATCTAATGCCATAAGTTTACCTCCCCATTTCTATCTGTAGTTTATTATAACACAAAAAAATAAAGGTGGCAATTTAGGAATTATGAAAAATATAGATTTTATCTAAAATGTTATTTGAAATATCCTACTGCATAAGGCTTCTTTAAATCACTTTTCTTCCCTTTAGAAGTACGTTTTTTTATGTCTTCTAAAACGGTTACAGTCTCATTTTCATCTTCTGTAGTCATCATAATAAAATATGAAATATTTAGAGATTGATGGTTTTCTACATAGATTGGTTCATTATGTAGTATATGATTACGACATTGATCATCAGTAAAGATATCAAAAGAAACACCTTTTCTATCTACAATCTTATAAGAATGTTTTTTGCACATACCACAATGTGGTACTTTCTTATGGAAATAAGATTGTGAAATAACACAGTGTTCACTGATCATATTCTCTGTTTTACCATAGATAGGCAAAATAAGATCAGCATTATAATCCTTCATCTGTTTAATCTGTTTTCTTGTACATTCAAATGATGCAATGACTGGTTCTTTAAATGCATAAGCATCATAATGGTTATAAATATTAAATCCCTGGCCAATAATAAGAGGATGATTTTTTAATAATCTATAGCTTCCAAAGTCATTGACAATTAACGTATTGAATTCTTTCAATAAAGGATTGTGAATGACTTCTTGTATATCTTTATCATGCATAATACGAGGTAGATAAAGATTAGGTACTTTATCATATTTTTTGAAGCATTCTAATGCTTTTTTTAGATTTGCATCATAGTAGTAGTAGACATGATCATAATATCTTAAGGCAATTTCTAACTGTTTTATATTAGAAACTACTACATGATACTCAGATACACTTTGTGGAATGACTTTAAGAGGCTGTATTTCTTTAATAGGAGCCTTGTGGTGCTTCTTAAAGGTAAATAATGCATCTAGCTTAGAAAGTGCCTCACGACGCATATTATTGATGATTGTGATAGGTATAAATAATTCACCATATAACTCTACATCAATCTTATCTGCTTCATACACAGTATGACCAAGCTTATTGAGATGATCAATGATATTCTCTTTAGTGGCAGCACGCTTTGATGCTTCTTCAATGATCTGTTCACTTACTACAGATACTTCTTCATCATCACATTTTACAACAAGCGTACAAGGCTTATTAAGAGATGCTTTAAAGGACATATCAATCTTTCGATATTTCTTTTCTTCCTGATATGTTTTCTGCATACGGTTAATTGTATCTACACTGATTGTTTTATTAACAGTTCCACCCTTCACTACATCATCAAACTCAATCTGAACATTCATGCCTGCTTCTGCTTTATTGATGAGCTTATTTTGATAATAAATCTTATTGACAGGTCTTCCTTTATCTATTTCTGTAAAGACAATAGAATCACCCTGTGTTAAATCATTTTTTAGGGCTATAGAGACACGTTTACTACGGTAGTCATATCCTTTAACATAACCTAAGAAAACGCCTTGATTACCTGAAAATGTCTCATCTACAATCTTATCAGCATGAAATGGATAACCAGATGTATAATGGCGATTAAACATCTGTTTCATATCATTGAAGTTCTCTTTTGTATAGCTAGGTGTATTCTCATAATAATGTTTAATAGCTTTAGAATAAACCTGAGTGACTGCAGCTACATATTCAGGACGCTTCATACGCCCTTCTATCTTTAAAGAAGCAACACCTGCTTCAATATATTCATTAATATGATCAGATGTACATAAATCCATTGTAGACATGAGATAACTTGTATCAATCACTTTGCCATCTTCTTCTAAACTATAAGGTAAACGGCATGGCTGTGCACAGGCGCCTCTATTACCACTTCTTCTACCAATCATACTAGACATCAAACACTGTCCAGAATAAGCCACACATAATGCACCATGCGCAAATACTTCTATTTCTAAATCTGTATGAGAACAGATATATTTAATTTCATCAATGGTATTTTCTCTAGCAAGAACGACTCTTTTAACACCTAGATCTTCAAAATAACGTAATGCTTCTAATGACATCACACTCATCTGAGTAGAAGTATGAAGTTCCATATCAGGATATCTTTCATGAACTAGTTTTAATAAGCCAATATCCTGGATAAGAAGTGCATCTATTTGTAACTCATATAAACTATCAATTAATGAAATGACATCTTTCATTTCATCATCTTGATATAATGTATTAACAGTTACAAATATTCTTACATTTCTTAGATGAGCATACTGAATAGCCTGGTCTAGTTCTTCTAGATTAAAGTTCTTAGCGAAGGCACGTGCTGAAAAGGCAGTTGTTCCAAGATAAATCGCATTAGCGCCATTCGCAATAGCGCCCTGCAGAGACTCAAAATCACCTGCAGGGGCCAATAATTCAATTCTATTCATTTATACAAGTTTTTGAGCTAAATCATAGCACATACGTGCTGATGACTTTGCAGCTTCCTTAAGATATTGATCAAACTGGATAGAACTGCTGCCTTTATCAAAAATATCACTTAATCCACGTACAATAATAAATGGTTTATTAAAGACTGTACATACCTGAGCTACTGTTGCAGCTTCCATTTCAGAACATAATGCATCAGGGAAGTGTTCTTTGATTGCATCTACCTGGTCTTTTCTTGCGACAAATTGATCACCAGAGACAATAAGACCACTATATACTGTTAAGCCATTATGTTCAAAGATTTCTTTTGCATAAGAAACAAGTGTCATATCAGCTTCATAGTAAAGAGGCATATCAGGTACTTGTCCATATGGACGTCCAAAAGCAGTGACATCGACATCATGATGCGCTACCTTTTCACTGATGATGACATCTCCGACATTTTCTTTTAAATCAAGTCCACCTGCAGAACCAACATTGATGACATGATCAATATCAAAGTTCTTTAATAAAAGAGTAGCTGAAATAGCTGCATTAACTTTACCAATACCACCCTGGACAACTACAACTTCTTTTTTTCCTAATAAACCTTCATAAAAATGATAATTACATTCCTGGTATTCTTTTTCAACATTCATTAAAGCAAGTATTTCATTGACTTCTTCTTCCATTGCACCAATAATACCTAACATGTTAATCCCTCACTTTCTTTACTACAAATATAATACGTTCACACTCTTCCTTGTATTCACTAAAATCACTATAATAAGCAATTGACTTAAATCCTGCTTTTTTAAGCATCTTAACATATTCTTCAACAGGAAGTGTTTTTTGACGATGTGTTTCATCAACATGATGACCATCTTCGTCAATAATAATATGATGAGTAATCCCACCTTTATGATCACTTTCTACATCCCATGAGAAGAAGAAATCTTTATCTTCATTCTTTTCATTGTAATCATCTAAAATCACATTACATTTATAAAGACTGTTCACATCAAAAATAAATGTTCCATTATATTTTAAACCTTCATAAACATTATTAAAAACATCCTGCACCTTCTTCTTGCTTAAAACATAGTTAATTGCATCTGTTAAACAAAGAATAGTATCTACAGGCTGAGATAAGGCAAAATCACACATATCAATTGTTTCAGTTAGAAGTTCAACACCTTCATCCTTAGCTTTTAAGGCAGTGATGTTTACCATATCTTCAGATAAATCAGTGGCTAGAACCTGATGACCTTCTTTCGCAAGTTCAATAGCAGTTAATCCAGTTCCACATCCTAGTTCTAATACTGTTTTAAGATTAGCATGTTCATGAATAAATTCTAAATAATCTGAATAGAAGTCCGGGTCCATTAAAGAATCATAATAATAAGAAAACTCTTTATAGGCAGTCATTATGCAAGATACTCCTTGATATCAATAGTAGGCATATCACTCCATAATTTCTCTAAATTATATTCTTTACGTGCTTCTTCAGAGAAGATATGGCAGATCACATCACCTGCATCAATAAGGATCCATTCTGCATTACCACGGCCTTCTATGCTTTTAATTTCAAAACCATTCATTTCACACTGGTCAACTACATTATCCTGAATCGCATTTAATAAACGTTTATTAGATGCAGTACATAAAATAAATGTGTCATATAAAGGAGAGGCGTTCTCCATATTGATTGCCACAATATCCTGGGCTAATTTATCGTCCATTGCTTTCACAATACATTCTACTTTAGTCATTATTAACTCCTTTTACATATTTATCATAAACTTCAAAGAAACATGGGTCGATTGGACGATGCTTCTTTGTGGAAAATTCATAAAAATCAGTCAGACAGTTTCTAAATCCTGCTTTAATATCACGTTTACATAAAGTAATCTGTTCTGATGAATTATAACCTCTTAAAGGGTCTAACTTATCAGCACAATATAAACTCATACCAAGAAGGCTCATAGATGTAGAAGCTGTTGTATGATCTTCAATGGCTTTTAAGATTTCTTCATCACTGATAAGAAATTCATTCTCACATACATAACGTGAGAGCCATTGATGCCAGATAGGTTCAGGCTGATCTAAATGAGAAGCATAATGCTTCTTCATTAATTTTTTAGCCTGATCATGAGGCATTTCTTTTGCAACATCATGCATCATACCAGCAATATAGCCTTTGAGAGGATCAATGCCATTGCTTTTACAGAAATCTCTTGTGAGAGAAGCGACACTTAGAGTATGCTTATAGCGTTTTTCTTTCATTCTATTTCTAATCATTGTATCAAGATATAAGCCATTTTTAGAAATATATTTGAGTACATCTTTATCGAGCATATCTAATGCCCCTTCTTTGATTTCTGTGCTAGATGCAGTTATTTCTACATTATCCATCTTAATAAAGTGATATCTCTCTAAATTAGGATGAGCTGTAGGATAACCACCTCTATTAAAGGCTACTAGCTGGACTAATTCTGATATTTCTTCAGCTTGTTTCCATTTTTCAAACGCCATAGCCTGATCCATACCCATTAAATAATATAAATTATCATTAGGATACATTTCTTTTAATGCATGAATCGTATCAATTGTATAATTCTTTTCATCGCTTGTAGTATCAAGCTCAATAGTACAAACCTTCATTTTTGGTTCCTGGTGAATCGCAATCTCTATCATTTCTTTACGCTTATCGCCAGGGGCATTCTGTTTATCCTTCCAAGGGTTGTTTTTAGTAGGAATGAAGTAAAATGAATCAAGAGAAAGTAAAGATAAAGCCTCCTTTGCAATCTCTATATGCCCTTTATGGATAGGATCAAAACTACCACCAAGTAATCCAATATTCATTAGATCTTATAAATTCCTTTTTCACTTGATTTATAGAAAACGATTGTATGTCCAATAATATGAACCACATCTGCTTTAGTACCCATTGAGATTTCTAAAGCTACTTCATTCACTGTTTCAGGGCAAGTATCTAATAACTTCACTTTAATAAGTTCTTTAGCCTTTAATGCATCATTGATGCTGTTGATCTGTTTTTCTCCTACACCATCTTTACCAACCTGAAAAATTGGCTTTAAGCTATGTGCTTCGCTTCTTAAAAATTTCTTCTGTTTACTATTTAACATTCATATATCCTCTAAATTAAACTTTCTCTCATAAATACATCAATACCTTCAGGTACATAAACCTTGATCTTGCCTTTAGGTGCATGAATACATATAAATCCTAAACCAGAGATCACTATATCACGTTTTTCTTCTGGTAAAGTAAATTCATAAGCCTTCATTTCTTTCATTGATGAAGCGGGTCCATAAACCTGTAACTGTTTATGTCTATTAAATAATTCATCTGCTTTTTCAGTCTTTGTACGATGAATCTGCATATTTCTAGAAAAGTAGCAGATGAAGTTTCCTTTATCTCCCTTTGTATAATCAATTCTTGCAAGACCACTAAAGAAGATTGACTGATCATCATTCAACTGGTATATCATAGGCTTTACTTCGCCCTGAGGCATAATATAAGCCAAATCCTTTTCATCTACAACAGATGTGTACTGATGTTCATTCATGATACCTGGAGTATCATATAAAGATGAATGATCATCAAGAGGAATCTTGATTAAATCAAGAGTGGTACCAGGGAATTCACTTGTAGTAATAAGATTAGATGCATCTGAATAGTTCTTCAACATACGGTTGATAAATGTAGACTTACCAACATTAGTAATACCTACGACATATACATCACGGCCGTGACGGTATTCATCAATCTTATCAAAGATTTCATCAAAGTTCATATTCTTCTTACCACTTGTAATAACTACATCAAGAGGCTTGATACCATATTCCTTGAACTGTCTTCTTAAGAATGTATTAAGT
>NZ_DAWDDM010000059.1:0-9243 GCF_052354645.1 Catenibacterium sp. | reverse complement strand
GTTTGCACGGTTCTAATTTTACTAATCCATAATATTCATTTATTCTTATGTTTCTTAATTATTCATACTACGTTATCAGGAGGTCTTTTTTTTATACGTTTTGATTGATTTTTGTTTCACACTTTTCTCCTTTTTGATATGCAAGACATGTTATTCCTTGCGTATTGACTATTTTTCCACACTTTTTAAATCCACAAGATTCTAATAAATTCTGCATAGGAATATTCTTGACTCCTGTATCCATCTTTAAATTAGGAATCTGACTATAAGCCCAGTTCAAGATAAACTTGCAGGCCCCTTTCACAATATGTGCAGAAACAACACGATGTACCACACCATAAGGTGCATCATTGAGCCATTGTCCCTCTATTTCCTTATAATCTTGATCTTCTTCTATCGCATAATAGAAAACAGCCGCAATTTGATTTTCATACATGCATAAATACATCTTGTCTATATCTTTAGTAATCATTTCTTTTGAAGGATAACCTACAGGCCACTGATCTTTATTGCCATGATTATCCATGAATATCTTTGCATCTTTATAAAGACTCATTATTTCATCTATATGAGCCCTATCTGCTTTTCTTATTTCCATACTTAACTCCTTTATTTAATATAATAGCATAAAAAAAGGTCTGAAAAAATCGAGTAACTAAATAGACTTGGGGTTAACTCAAGCTTTAAAACTGCCAGGGGTGTGAACTCCTACCAGTACTTTTAGGCTGTAAACTTTTTAGGGGGCAGTTTTTCGCTATCTATTTTATCTATTTCATAAATCATTTATCATATTCTTAAGATCAATAAATCTATAGAAAGAAAAAAAGGATAAGCATCGAAAGTTTGGCGACCGAGATTCTTATCCTGCCCAATAAGAACACTATGGTAATAATAAAACTTTCATCCAAAATCAAGCATATTACTGAAAATCAATATAAAAAGATTATTCTACCTATACATGAATTAACATAGTTAATAAAAAAGATTCCGATAATATTAAATACTGAATCTATAGTGATTGAAATAAAAAGTGCTTACTTTATATCTTTACAATTTGCCAAAAAGTAAATAGTAAAATAACGAAATAATAATGTGAAAATTCTTTCAATAAGAGAAAAAATCATAGGAATAAATTGAAAATTATTAATTGACTCAATAAATAGAACCGCTTCACTGGTTTGCAAATTTAGACTAGGATAATCCATATCATGTTTTTTAGAGTATACAATTAAAGCTATTAATAAAATACAAGTTTTAAATAAAATATACCTAAACTAATAATAGCCTGAAGTGTAATCATAGTGTCTTATAATAAAGGCCATTTAAAATCGAATACAATAGAAACAATACCTACTATTATTAATATTGTTGAAATCGTACGAACAATGTATACAGTATTTTTTATTCCAATTGAATCTATAGTGTTTCCAAAAGGAAATATAAAAAATGTTAATCCTAATACTAAAGTCAAAATTTTAGATACAATGATACATTCAGGGTATAAAGCAACCTGCATGATAATTACAAATATACTTATTGTTATAATTAATCCAAAGAAGTATTTATATTTTTTCCAATAATTAAAATATCTTTCTCCCTTGTTTTTACAATCGTCACTACAAAAATCATCTTCTATATTTTTTTTGTTGCAATACTTACATTTTTTCATAATTTTCCTTTCCAAAAAATACTAATGCTTGTTACGTGCTAATCTTACCATGTTTTCATCTAATGTCGTACGTGGATTCTCCAAATTATATTTTTTGGCCCAATCTTTATAATGCTGATCCATGTATTCCTTCAATTCATTAATCGATTTTGTTTTGAATAAATCAATAAGATTCACAGCATCAATAACCTTGATGGTTTCATTTAATTTCAAGATAAATTGAGATGCATTCTCAAGATCAAGGCTTTCAAATAAGTAAGTATTTGTAGTAGTCACAACATTCAAATCTACATAATAATTAAAATAAGTACTAAATACTCCCGCATTACGATGTGCCATGAACCCTTTCATTCCATCTTTTAAAAGTCCAACAGAGGGATTATAGATTCTATTAATAGGTAAAATCTTAATGCTTATAATACTACTGCAAGGAATCAAAATGTCTTCTTTCAATTCATTTCTAAAAACCAAATTATTCTCTTCTAATAGAAGTTGTGGGACATCATCAGTTATACTTCTTAGTAAGAATTGTGCTTGTCTACGATTATTCTTCATTGTAAAACACCTCCATATATTCAATACATAATCATACACAACTTTTCTATAATAAATTATATATATAATATATCGATGTATTCAACTCATTTCACTTTTTCAATAAATCTTTCAATAAGCAAAAAAGGACAGCTAGAATCTACATCCTAACTATCCTTTCTACATTAATTATTCAATTATAGTTAATTCCTTTGGATAACTATTTAATACCTTACAGCCATCTTCAGTGACCATAACTAAGTCTTCAATACGAACTCCAAAATCACCTTGTAAATAAACACCAGGTTCAATTGAGAAGATCATACCAGGCTTTGCGATAATATCACTTACAGAAGATACATCACCAAATTCATGGACATCCTTACCAATGAAATGACCTAAACGGTGATTGAATTCTTTACCATAACCGGCTTCAGTAATGACATCTCTTGCGACTGCATCAATTTCAGATAATTTCATACCTGGCTTGATAGCAGCTTCAGCTGCTTCATTTGCCTTTAATACAAGATTGTATACTTCTTTCTGCTTTTGGGATACTTCTTTATAGAAGAATGTTCTTGTCATATCAGAACAATATCCTTTATAGATACATCCCATATCAACGATAATAGAATCTCCTGGCTTTAAACGACTATCATCGCATGAATGATGAGGGTTAGCCCCATTGGCACCATAACCCATAATTGGACTAAATGAATGTCCTGATGCACCTAATGACTTGTAATAAGCAAGTAATGCTTCATCCATTTCAATTTCAGTCTTATCTGTTGCAAGTAGTCTTTTTACTTCAGCCATTGCTGTATCATTCATTTCACTTGCTTTAAACATAAGTGCTTTTTCTTCATCATCCTTCTGCATTCTTACTTCATCCACGCATAGTGAACCTAAAACATATTTAGCGTTGACGCGATCCTGTACAGGAATTAAGAAACGTGCTGGCATATTCTTATCTACACCAATCACTTTTGCATCCTTTAAATAATCTGCAAGTAATGCTGGAGCATTATCTGTATCATCAAACCAAGTAATAGGCATACCTAAGTCTTCTCCCACATAGAATAAGTTATTGAAGAATAACTGATGATTTCCTTTTGAAGAAAGAACCATAACATACATTCTTTCACCTGGATGATTGACATAATCTAATAAATAATCGATAGAAACAGGGTCAGTGACTAATAAATAGTCAATGCCTCTTTCTTCCATCTTTTCTAATACTTTATTTATTCTCTTCTGATTCATATTCAGTTACCTCAATTCCTAAGTCCTTTAACTGATCATTATCTACTGGTGTAGGTGCTTTTGACATTGGACAAGTTGCACTTGTATTCTTAGGGAAGGCAATAACGTCTCTTAAAGAATCACATCCACATAATAACATTGCGAAACGGTCTAATCCTAATGCGAATCCAGCATGAGGTGGTGCACCATATCTAAATGCATCCACAAACCAGCCAAACTGTGCATCAATTCTTTCCTGTGTGAATCCTAAAGCCTTGAAGGCACGATCCTGTAATTCTTCTTCATAGATTCTCTGAGATCCGCCACCTAGTTCAAAACCGTTTAAGACGATATCATAAGCATCTGCTAAGCAGTTTGCTGGATCTGTATCAATCTTATCTAGATCAGAATCCTTTGGACGAGTGAATGGATGGTGCATTGCATAGTATCTTCCATCTTCTTCAGAATATTCAAACATTGGGAAATCAACAACCCATAAGAAGTTGAACTGACGTGGATCATATAACTTTAATTCTTTACCTAAATGATTTCTGATTGCTGCAAGAGCATCACATACAACCATATAATGAGTATCACTCACAAATAGTAATAAGTCTCCTGCCTCAGCATTCATCTTTTCTAATAAGGCGCTCATCTGTTCTTCAGTAAAGAATTTTGCGATAGGTCCAGATACACCCTTATCAGTCACTTTTAACCAAGCAAGACCTTTAGCCTTATATTTCTTAGCAAGTTCAGTTAAAGCATCAATCTTCTTACGTGAATAGTTATCTGCTTCACCCTTGACATTAATACCTTTTACATGTCCTCCTGCAACAAGCGCACTCTTGAATACCGTAAAGTCAACATCCTTCACTGTTTCATTTAAATTAACGAGTTTCAAATCAAAACGTGTATCAGGCTTATCGATACCATAAGTTTCCATTGCATCATGCCATGTCATTCTTGGGAATGGTAACTGAACATCAATGTTCATAACATCCTTCATAACCTTCTTGATTAAGCCTTCACCAATACCAATCACCTGATCAGTATTCATGAAACTCATTTCTACGTCCACCTGAGTGAATTCTGGCTGACGGTCAGCACGTAAGTCTTCATCACGGAAACATCTAGCAATCTGATAATAACGTTCAAAACCAGCTACCATTAATAACTGTTTAAATAACTGTGGAGACTGTGGTAATGCATAGAATGAACCATTATGTACACGTGAAGGTACTAGGAAGTCTCTTGCACCTTCTGGTGTAGATTTATTTAAATATGGTGTTTCGATTTCTACAAATTCTTCACTATCTAAGTATTCATGAATGGCTCTGACAATCTTAGCACGTCTCATGATGTTCTTCTGAAGAGCTGGACGTCTTAAATCAAGATAACGATATTTCATTCTTGTTTCTTCTAATGCATCAGTTTCATCTGCAATAATCATAGGAGTAGTCGCTGCCTTATTGACAATCTTTACTTCTTCAGCCTGGATTTCAATATCACCAGTTGGCATATCTGGGTTCTTAGAACTTCTTTCTACGACAGTACCTTTAATATCAAGAATATATTCGTTCTTAACGTCCTTTAACTGTTCATTGAATGATTCATCAAAGATTACCTGTGTAATACCATGACGGTCTCTTAAGTCTACAAAGACTAAAGCACCTAAGTTTCTCTTTTTAGCTACCCAGCCAATAAGTTCTACTTTTTTATTGACATCAGTGATTCTTAGTTCTCCATTGTTGTGAGTTCTATTCATGTTCATGATCTCCTTCATAATGATTTTCAATATAACTTAAGATATCTTCTAATTTAACTTCACTCTGTTCTTTAGAATGATTGCAGCGGATATTTACATATTCGCCCTTTACTTCATCTTCACCAATAATAATAGAAAGATGAGCGCCAAAACGGTCACTAGACTTGAACTGTCCTTTTAAGCCTCTACCTGCATAATCCATATCACAAGTAAAGCCGTTTGCTCTTAACATTGTGATGATCTGCATTGCTAAATCTCTTGCTTCATCACCTAATGGCATAACATAAACATCAATACCATTTTCTTCATCTTCTTCGTCATCTAATGCAAGCATCAATCTTTCCATACCAAATGCAAAGCCTACACCAGGAGTTGCAGGACCTCCAAGTTCTTCAACAAGACCATTGTAGCGTCCTCCGCCACCAACAGTAGAACCAGCTCCTAACTTTGGATCATCACTGATGATTTCAAATACTGTATGAGAATAGTAGTCTAATCCTCTTACTAAATTCGTATCTACAACATATTCGATTTCTAAATCATCTAATAAACTGCAGACTTTATCGAAATGTGCTTTCGCTTTTTCGCTTAAATAATCAATTGTACGAGGAGCAGAAGCCATCACTGGATTCTTCGCATCGACTTTACAGTCTAGAATTCTTAATGGGTTCTTTTCAAAACGTGCCTGACAGTCTTCACATAAATCATTAAGCACTGGTCTGAAATGATTCTTTAAAGCTTCTCTATATGCAGTTCTTGATTCATCATCACCTAATGAGTTGATATGTAATTTGATATTCTTAATACCTAATGCTTCAACGATAGTCACTGCCATTAACATACATTCAACATCTACGTATGGTGATTCAACACCTAACATTTCTACACCGAACTGGTGGAACTGTCTCTGTCTACCATTTTGTGGACGTTCATATCTAAACATTGGTCCCATATAGTAAACCTTCTGTAATTTTTCAGGTAAAGCATACATCTTATTTTCTACATAAGCTCTTGCAATTCCTGCAGTTCCTTCTGGTCTTAAAGTAAGAGAACGATCTCCCTTATCTTTAAATATATACATTTCCTTAGTCACTACATCTGTTGTATCACCAACTGCACGGCTAAATAATTCTGTGTGTTCAAAGATTGGCGTACGCATTTCTTTAACGTTGTAATTTGCGGCAACAGTTCTTAATAGCTGTTCCATTTCAATCCATTTTTCTGAATTTTCAGGGGTGATATCTACTGTCCCTCTTGGTCTATTGTATTTCATAGTTCCTCCTTTATAAAAATAAAAAAACGTCCTTAATCTAAGGACGTTAATACGCGGTACCACCTTAGTTCATGAATAAATCATGCACTTTACTTAGTTATAACGTAACCAACGTGCTTTTTTAAAGCATTCTCCAAAGTGTCCCATAACTTCTCATTAGTCATTTCCACCAGCCATGACCTCTCTATCAATGTCCATTATTTAATCTTCTTCACTGAATATAAGGTGATTATAAATCAAAAGTATATTTAATTCAAGTCACTAATGAATTACACGGCGAATTTCTGCAACACCTTGTACTTTATTCATGTTATCAATTGTATTCTGTAATATTTCTGCATTTTCTACAGATAACGTTAAACGAATATGAGCATCTAAATCCATGATATTCGCATTAATCTTAAGAATATTAACCTTTACCTGACTTAAACATGTCACAATATCACTTAATAAATTAGGGCGATCTAATCCAACGACTTCTAGATCCACATTAAAGCGCTTCTGTTCAATATTAGGATAATCCCAATAAACATCAATCAAACGTCCTTTAGCAACACTCTTGACATTTGGACAATCCGCACGATGAATCTTGATACCCTGTCCTTTAGATACGAAACCAACAATCTTATCACCAGGAATAGGATTACAGCATTTAGATAATTGCATCTTTAATCCATCTACACCAGTGACTGCCACACCAATACTCTTCTCATGTTTCTTATTTAATTCCTGAATATTGTTGTTGTGGCGAAGGATTTGAGACAAGTTGTCAAAGAATCCTCTCTTTTGTGGGGCCACTTTATCAAGAAGTGTAGAAGCAGTCGCATGCTTCTTACCTAATGCGAAGAGTACATCGTCAAATGTATTAGCGCCAAATGAGCCAAGATATGTTCTATATGTATCTGGACTCATATAAGTCTTTTCATCAAGCTGTCTTGCTCTGATTTCATCTCTAAGAAGTCTTCTTCCTTCTTCAATAATCTGTTTTTTATTTTCTTCTTCATGTTTTGTGATATATTGACGAATCTTATTACGAGCTCCAGCTGTTCTTACGAACTTCAACCAGCCTTCACTTGGACCAGAATTCTTGTTGGTCTTGATTTCAACAATATCACCTGTTTTTAATTTGGTATCAAAAGGAACCATAACACCATTCACAATTGCTCCAACCGCATGATGTCCAACTTCTGTATGAACACGATATGCAAAGTCAATAGGTGTAGACCCATTTGGTAATTCTACAATACGACCTGCAGGTGTTAAAGCATAAACATTAGCTTCAAAGATATCACGCTGTAACGTATTATAAAAATCTTTAGCCTCATTATCCTTCATTTCATCACTTACAGTAATGAACTCACTCATCCACTGAAGCTTTTCTCCAATTTCCTTCTGTTCCTGTTTCGCATTATACTTCTTACCTTCTTTATAACGCCAATGAGATGCAACCCCTCTTTCAGCGAGTTCGTCCATCTCTTCAGTACGAATCTGGATTTCAAATACATAGCCCTTTTCACCAATCACAGATGTATGTAATGACTGATACATATTAGGTTTAGGCATCGCAATATAATCCTTAAAACGTCCAGGAATTGCACGATATTTCTCATGCATAATACCTAATACTTCATAACATTCATTCTTGGTTTGTACAATAATACGTAAAGCATTTAAATCATAGATTTCATCAAAACGCTTATGTTTATAAACCATCTTTTTATAAATAGAATAAATATGCTTAGCACGGCCCTTAATACGATAACTAATGCCAGTTCCTTCTAAGTTCTTTTCAACTGACTTAATCATTGCATCAACAGAATCTTTTCTTTCACTCTTCTTCTTATCAAGAAGCGCCGCAATTTCTTTATAAGCTTTAGGATCAAGATATAATAAACATAAATCTTCTAATTCTACACGAATATCATTAATACCTAAACGATGAGCAATTGGCGCATAGACTTCTAATGTTTCTCTAGAAATACGCTGTTGCTTATCCGGTCTCATATACTGAAGCGTACGCATATTATGGAGTCTATCAGCTAATTTAATCAAGATAACGCGAATATCCTTAGCCATCGCAATATAGATCTTACGATGATTTTCAGCATGGAAATCACTTTCTTCCATATAAGGCATCTTAGTGATCTTAGTAACACCCTCTACTAGAGTAGTGACTTCTTCACCAAATCTCTCAACCATTTCTTCTCGAGGCACATCACAATCTTCCATAACATCATGAAGAAGTCCTGCTGCAATAGTAATTGGTCCAGTCTGAAGTGTTGCAAGAATATAAGCAACCCAGATCAAATGAATTGTATAAGGTTCACCACTTCTTCTTTTCTGTTCCTTATGCTTCACCATGATAAAGTCATAAGCCTTTTGAATCAGGGCTAAACTTTCTTCTTTTGTGATATATGTTTTTACAAGAGCAAGGACGTCGTCGTAACTCATTGGGTCCCCTGCGCCTTTATATTTCATAATAACACCCCCTCATGTATCATCTCAATTATAACATAATTCACTACTAACATGAAGACACTAAAAAAGGAATAATACAAATATCACTTCATTTATTCTGATATTTCCTATTCATTTATGAATAATACAAACAAAATAAAAAAACTCCCAAAGGAGTTTCTATTAGTATTTTACCTGTGAATAGATGTTGTATTTACTTAGTTTTTCAGTAGCTTTTAATTCTTCTAATTCAATCACGAATTCCATACCTACAACTTCTCCACCCATTTCTTCAATAAGTGC
>NZ_DAWDDM010000058.1:0-9277 GCF_052354645.1 Catenibacterium sp. | reverse complement strand
TTCTTATACATATCTTTCGCAATCATTCTATTTTCATTTTCAAATACATCAAATAAGCATACTGACTTATAAGGACAGTAAGTACATGGATAAACCTTAAAATCACTGTCTGGCTGGGCACCATCTGTTAAGGTAGGATGGATAGGAATTAATCCAGCATGAATCTTTTTATATAGTTCAGAAATATGCTTTTCCACATATTCCATAATTGAATCTAGTTCATCAGGAGAAATAACCTTTGCGCTATTTGCATATTCTCCAGACTTCTTTACCTTAACAGGCGCAACTAATTCAGGTGTAGATCCGAGTCCTTTTACAGAATTAGTAGATCCATCATCCACCATATAGCCTTCCATACGATATTCTTTTAATACATCCTCATCGCTAAGCGCATAACTTGTATCACGTGTTAGTATTCGTTTCTTCATATTAAAGTACAACATGCCAGCACGATCCTTATTCTCCTGTTTACATAACATATCTAGATAAACAAGCATTTGAATATTAAATCCTTGCATCGCAAGATTTAAATCAATTTCTTTATTGCTGGATTTATAATCTACTATACGTGCATAATTTTCAAATTCATCTACTCTATCAATAATGCCTGAAAAAGGAACATCACCAATCTGTCCAGAAATCTCTTTTTCTTTAGATACAGGTATATACCCACCCATTTTTAACTGCTTCTGAATAATCTTGATTGTCATCTTCATATCTTCAATCAGATTATTAATAAAGTATTGGTTCATTGGATGACCATCATATTTCTCTTTCAGATTCTCTTCTATATAATGTTTTGCTTCTTGATCTACAAGAGATTCATCATCTAGACATTTCTCCATTAAATAATGACATAAAGAACCAAGTTCACTTGACTGCAAAGTATCTTCTCTCTTTTCTGTAATCTTTAATCCATATTTAATGTAATAAGAGAAAGGACATTTATTATATGTCTCTAAACGAGATACACTGACCCCTCTTCCGAGCTTATTTGTATCTTTAATAAACTCAGGCTGGTTACTTGTCATCTTATAATGATCAATCAATCGATTAATAGGATCTTCATCTATACGTGATTGATTTAAATATAGGTTATTCTTGATGAGATTCAATGGAGGATTAATATATTCTAATTCAAATAGATCACTTAAACGTGACATGAGAATAGAAGGAATTAACTCATTGGCAGCCATATTCTTTTTACTATAAGAGAATGTATAAGATAAATAAGGGTTTAAAAGAACTTGTATAATACGCTTATAATGTGCCTGTAACTGTTCATCTAATAATAGAGGATGAGGATTAAATTGTTTATAGTCTTCCTCCATTAAGAATCCTTTATCACTGATTTCTAAAGGTAGGAATGTTTCATTGATTCCTGTTAAGTAAATATGTTTTTGTGTTGCAGTGAGTCCCTTTTCAAGTGAAGTCACGATAACACCTGTCTTATTTATTTCTCTTTTACCTGGGATAATACATTGGAGGAATAAATCAAACTCTTCAGGACTAATTTCATCATTACATTTATAGGTATCAAGAGTTTTAATCATAGAGGCACTGATATCCTGTTTTTGAAGGAACTGAATAATTTCATTAAAAGTATGTCCTTTACACTCTGATAATGATCGAGACATTTTACGGTAGTCACTATTATAATGACATGTTTCATTTTGTGATAATGTGGCAGGAATATTGAGTTCATCAAAACAAATAGTTAAATAATCTGAATAACTTGCCTGATTTGTAATGATCATAAAATCTTCATATTGCAGCTGTTCATTCACAATACGTGATTTAATATCACAGGCAATCTTCATACATTCTTGCATAGGATGACCACCTGTAATAATACGTCCTTTAGCTACATTATGCACATCCACATTATCAAATAAATGATGAATAATAGCATCTTCATATTCATTTAATACTTCATCTGCATCTGTCGTCTCTAATAATGTGACTGGAACATAGTTGTCTATCTTCTTAAACAACTCTTTGGATGCAATATGAGGATAATCATCACTCATAATATAAAGAGGTGTCTTTAATGAATCGTCTATTAAATCTTCTACCATCTCTTCAATTGTCCAATATCCTCCTGAAATAAGAGAATTAATTGTATATAAATCTTCACATTTTTTACTTAATAAAGTATCTTCGAAAAACTGTTCAAGAGTTATATTATTTCTATGAATCTTCTTAAGTGTATTAATGAGTTCAAGAATCATCTCATAAGAATTAGAACTAAACTGTATTGTATTAAATGTATGACAAGAAAGAATATGACGCATTATAAAAACAAGATCTGCCTGTGAATAAATATGACGGGCAAACTGTTTATGTGAAATCAAAATCTTATCTATATATTGTTTAAGTGTTAGAACTTCTATATCAAATAAACAGGAATACTTATTCAAGAATAGATCTTCTACATATTCTGTATTCTCTGTAATGATATAAGCAGGACCCGGTAAGTGTTTTGCCAATTCATTGAGTTTTTTATTGAGGTGCATCCCTTTAATAATCTGCATAATGATTCTCCTTCATTTGTACTTTGGTACTATTATATCATTGCATCTAAAATCATGCATTAAGTTCAGTCTCTATAACACCTATATAATGGAGTTAAGAAAAAAAGCCTTCCACATAAGTGGAAAGCTTCAGGTTAACGTAACTCATCAAGCCACATAGATACATCTGCATCACTAGGCATACGTAAATCTCCACGAGGAGATAAAGCCACTGAACCAACTTTAGGTCCATCTGGGATACAGCTACGCTTGAACTGCTGAGTAAAGAAACGTCTATAGAATAGAGTGAGCCATTTCTTAATTGTTGCTTCATCATATTTATCACCATATGTATGAATCGCAATACGTAATAGTTTCTGTGGTTCATAATGGAATCTTGCATGATGATAAAGGAAGAAGTCATGTAATTCATAAGGTCCTACAATATCTTCTGTCTTCTGAGTAATTTCACCATCTTTTGCAGGAAGTAATTCAGGCGAAACTGGTGTATGAAGAATATCCTGTAATGTAGCTTCTAATACTTCACCTTTATATAAAGTAGATACATAATCTACAAGATATCTTACAAGTGTCTTAGGAACAGAAACATTAACGCCATACATACTCATATGGTCACCATTATAAGTAGACCATCCAAGTGCAACTTCTGATAAGTCTCCTGTACCTACGACAATACCACCTGCCTGATTCGCAATATCCATAAGTACCTGTGTTCTTTCACGAGCCTGACAGTTTTCATAAGTGACATCATGGACTTCAGGGTCATGATTAATATCTTTGAAATGCTGGTTAACGGCATCTTTGATATTGACTGTCATAGAAGTGACTTTTAGTTCTTTCATAAGTGTTAAGGCATTATTTAAAGTACGATCTGTTGTACCAAAACAAGGCATAGTGACCGCAATAATATCTGATACAGGACGACCTAGCATCTTATAAGCCTTATGCATTACAAGTAAGGCAAGAGTAGAATCAAGTCCTCCAGACATACCAACGACGACTTTCTTAATATGAGCTGCTTCAAGTCTCTGCATTAAGCCATGAGTCTGAATATTAAATACTTCTTCACAACGTGCAGCACGTTTATCTTTATCACTAGGGACAAATGGATGAGGATCATAATAACGATCTAAATCTAATTCTTCATCATCTAATGCAAATGGTACAGCATCAAAATAATCTTCACTATCATAAGTGGTCATTTCAATACGTTCTGTATGAATCTTTTCTAAATCCATATCTGCATAGATTAAACCTGTAGAATACTGAGTAGATTCTTTAAGTAATGTACCATTTTCATAAATAAGGTGATGATTAGAGAATACCACATCAGTTGTTGATTCACCTACACCTGTATTACTATAAACATAGCCACATACAAGTCTTGCACTTGTTGCACTAATTAAGCTACGTCTATAATTACTCTTACCTGTTAAGTTATTAGATGCAGAAGGGTTCACAATAAGTGTTGCCCCGTTTAAACATGCATCAGTACTTGGTGTATGAGGTGCCCATACATCTTCACATATTTCTACTCCAATCTTTAACCAAGGATGATTCACATCTTCAAAAATCTGTTCAGTTGTCACATGAATTTCCTGATCACATAAAGTAATATACTCATCTAAATCACGACCACTCTTGAAATGTCTACCTTCATAGAATTCATGATAATTTGGAATATATGTCTTAGGTACAGCACCTAGAATATCTCCTCTATGTAATACAAGAGCACAGTTGTAAAGATCGTTACGGATGACAAGTGGCATTCCAATAACAATCACTGTATCAAGATCTTTTGTTTCATCTAGAATATATTGAAGCTGTGTTTCTGATTCATTCAATACTCTTTTTTGAAAGAAAAGATCTTCAATTGTATAACCAGTTAAACATAACTCATTTAATACAAGAACCTGTGTATGATTTGCGTTGGCTTCTTTTGATAAACGGATAATCTCCTGCGCATTCTTTTTCACATTTGCGATAGAGACTTTAAAAGAACCAGCTGCAACTCTAATAAAACCATCTTTCATAAACATTCCTCCAATTTCTCTCTCATTATATCAAAAAAAGTTCACATGAGTGAACTTTATAATAAATGTATATCATTTTCTTCGCAGATACGCATTGTATCTTCATCCCATAATGAAGCCTGTACTTCACCAATATGCGCTTTCTTTAAGAAGAACATACATAAACGTGACTGACCAATACCGCCACCAATACTTAATGGATAAACATTGTTTAAAACGTTCTGATGGTAAGGAAGTTCAGTACGTTCTTCAGCATGTGCTTTCTTTAACTGTTCTTTTAAAGCTTTCGCATCAACACGTACACCCATAGAAGATAATTCAAATGCATCATCAAGAATAGGATGATAAACAAGAATATCACCATTAAGTGTCCAGTCATCATAGTCTGGTGCACGTCCATCATGTTTAATACCTGACTTAAGGGTATCCCCAATCTTCATTAAACATACAGCTTTCTTAGCCTTAGTAATAGCTCTTTCTCTTTCCTTTGGTGTTAAATCAGGATAAACATCTTCTAATTCCTGTGTGGTAATAAAGAAAATCTTTTCTGGTAATAATCCTTTATCTAATTTTGGATAATGACGAATCATTAAGAAATCTAAATCTAATAAAGCTTTATAAATCTTCTTAACAGTCTGTTTAAAGAAATCAACAGTACGATCTTCAGGTTTGATCACTAATTCCCAGTCCCACTGGTCTACATACATAGAATGAAGGTTATCAATTGTTTCATCTCTTCTGATTGCATTCATATCTGTATATAGTCCAGTATGTGCTTCAAAGCCATATCTATAAAGTGCATCACGCTTCCACTTTGCAAGTGAATGAATAATTTCAATTTCATCATCATTATTCAATTCATAGCTGTTGAAAGCTACTGGTCTTTCAGTTCCATTTAAATCATCATTTAATCCTGTGTTTTTTAATAAGAATAGTGGTGCAGATACTCGAGTGAGTCTTAATTCTTCTGATAAACGTCTTTCAAAATAGTCTTTAATCATTTTAATCGCAACTTCAGTCTCAATCAGATTGAGTTGTGAATGATAGTTTTCTGGTATAAATACTTTGCTCATAACTTTACTCCTTTATACATGATTATATAAGAAAAAAATAAAAAAGAAAGAAAGAAAACAGTATTTCTTTGAATATTTAAAAATATGTAATAATTTAGGGAAATTGAAAAAACAACGAACTTGATTGACTTATTTCCGATTATTTAATACAATGTTGAAAACACAAGATAAGGAGATGCACAATGGAAAAATTGTTTAAGAGCACAAGAGGCAATCAGACACCTATTGATTTTTATACATCTATTCTTCAGGGAATCGCAAGTGATGGGGGATTACTTGTACCTGACTTTGATTTTGAGAAGAAAAATCTAGAAGATTTACTCCCATTAAACTATGTAGATCTTGCAACTGAGATTATTGGTACATTTGCGCCTAGTGATGCAAAAGAAGCATTACATACAGCTTGCAATCAGGCTTATGGTGAAGGTTTATTCTGTGATGAAGTGGTTCCTGTAAAGAAAGCAGGAAATGTATATGTTGCAGAACTCTATCAGGGGCCTACAGCTGCATTCAAGGATATGGCATTATCTATGCTTCCAAGAATGATGACTCTTTCTTTAAAGAAGAAAGGTGAAGAACGTGAAGTGATGATTCTTGCAGCTACAAGTGGTGATACAGGTAAAGCTGCATTAGAAGGCTTTAAGGATGTAGAAGGTACATGTATTAAAGTTTTCTATCCAATCGATGGTGTATCAGCTATTCAGCAGCAGCAGATGGTGACAACAACAGGTAAGAATGTTGAAATCATCGGTATTAGAGGTAACTTTGATGATGCACAGTCTGCAGTTAAGAAGGCATTTGGTTCTAAAGAATTAAAAGAACTTTGTGATGAACATCATATCTTCTTATCTTCAGCTAACTCAATCAATATTGGACGTTTAATTCCACAGATTGTATATTACTTCTATTCATATTTAACACTTGTGAAGAGAAATGAAATCAAACTAGGAGAAGCAGTAAACTTTACAGTGCCTTCAGGTAACTTTGGTAACTGCTTAGCTGGATGGATTGCAAAGAATATGGGATTACCAGTGAATCAGTTCATTGTTGCTTCTAATAAGAATAATATCTTAACTGATTTCTTCACTACGGGTACTTATGATGCAAGACGTGAATTCTATAAGACTAATGCTCCTGCAATGGATATCTTAGTTTCTAGTAACTTAGAAAGATTAGTATGGTTCATGGTGAATGGTGATAGTGAAAAAGTGAATAAGTATATGGAAGAACTTAAAGAAACAGGTGTTTATAAAGTAGATGATGAAACACTTGCAAGAGTTCAGAAAGAATTCAAGGCAGGATGTCTTGGAGAAGAAGATGTACTTAAAGTTGTTCATGACTGCTGGAATGAAAACAAGTATTTATTAGATACACATACAGCTGTTGGTTATGGTGTTTATGAAGAATATGTCAAGAACACTGGTGATACAACTAAGACAATCTTACTTTCTACTGCATCACCTTATAAGTTCCCAGAATCTGTATATCAGGCATTAACTGGTGAAGAAGTAGATGTTTATACAGCTATCGAAAAACTACATGATTTAACTGGTATGGAAATTTCTTACCCATTAAAAGGAATTAAGGATCGTGAAATTCTTCATAAGGGTGTTATTGATAGAGATGCAATTCTAGATACTATTGCAGAAAAGATCAAGGAGTACTAATTATGTTTGTAAAGGTAAGAGTTCCTGCAACAAGTGCAAACTTAGGACCTGGATTTGACGTTGCGGGTCTAGCAGTAACTTTATATAATACATTCACTTTTGAATTATTAGATGAAGGATTAGAAATCTTAGGATGTCCTGAACAGTTTGCGAACAAAGATAACTTAACTTATCGTGCTTTTGAAGAAGGTGCACGTTATGTAGGATTAGATTATAAAGGATTACGTATTACCAATGAAGGAGATGTTCCTTATACAAGAGGATTAGGTTCTTCTTCTACATGCATTGTCGCTGGTATTGTCGGTGCATTCGCATTCAAGAATCGTTATGAAGAACGTCAGAACATTCTTGAACTTGCAACAAAGATTGAAGGACATCCAGATAACGTTGCCCCAGCAATCTTTGGTGGATTAACTGTATCTGTTATGGAAGAACATAAAGTGACTACATTATCTATTCCAGTTAAACAGGAATATCGTTATGTAGCACTTATTCCACCTTTCACATTATCTACAGAAAAAGCACGTTCTGTATTACCACAGACACTAGACCGTGCAGATGCGATTAAGAATGTATCTCATCTTGCATTAATGGTTGCATCACTTATTAATGGATATGATGAAGGTTTAAAACTAGGCTTTAAAGATCGTTTCCATCAGCCATATCGTGGACACTTGATTAATAATTTCTTCCCTATTATGGAAACATTAGAGAAGGATGAAAGAGTATTAGGTGCTTATCTATCAGGTGCAGGGCCTACTATCATGGCTTTAATTCGTGCTGATGATACAATGGGGGTTGTTCGTATTAAAGAAGAATTAGGATCTTTAATTGACGGATGGCAAGTAGAAAAGTTAGAATTAGATGAACGTGGATTTACATGTGACTTTTTATAATACCTGGCAGTTGTCAGGTATTTTTTTCAGGAGGATCAAATGAAGAATTATCATACACATACAACAAGATGTATGCATGCAATTGGAAGTGAAGAAGAATATATTCTAGCAGCCATTTCAGCTGGATATACAGAACTAGGCTTTTCAGACCATACACCATGGCATTATGAATCAGGATATCATGCCACAATGCGTATGGATGAATCACAACTTGAAGACTATGTCCATACATTATCAGTACTAAGAGATAAGTATAAAGACAAGATTTCTATTAAGATTGGTTTAGAATGTGAATACTTTGAAGATAAGATGGAGTGGCTTAAGGATCAGCTTGAAAAGTATAAGCTTGATTATATTATTTTAGGGAATCATTTTGATGGCAGTGATGAAACTGGTATTTATTATGGTCATCCAGTATCTTTAGAAGAACTAAAGAGATATGTATCACAGGTAATCAAGGCTATGGATACAGGCTTATTCTCATATGTAGCGCATCCTGATGTTGTTTTCTATGATGAAAAGAATCAAGAACATATTGATGAGTTAGAGAAAATCTGTATTCATGCGGCTGAAATAGATATGCCTTTAGAATTTAACTTATTAGGATATAAGGCTATGCGTCATTATCCAAGTCAGCCATTTATTGATTTATGTAAGAAGCATCATAACCGTATTATTATCGGCACAGATGCGCATGAACCAAGTGCATTAAAAGATACTAAAACATACAATCGTGCTTATACTTACTTAAAGGAAAGTGGCTTAGAAATTACTGAAGATATTAAGATGTTGAGATAGAAGGCTTGAGAAAGCCTTTTTTTCTTTTGACAGTTCCGTTGAGTGTAAATTGAAAAAGTTATGGAATATTCATGTTTATTTTGATTTAAATGTATGCAGAAAATGTAGTAATGTATCTCGCTTGATTAAGATTGCTCATATCAGGCACTATATGTCAGTAACTGAATTAGTTTGACAGTTATTGTGACATTAAATTTAAAAAACATTGATATATTCATGTTTATTTTGAATTAGATGCATGAGAAAAATGTAGTAATATAATATACGGTAGTGATA
>NZ_DAWDDM010000057.1:0-9296 GCF_052354645.1 Catenibacterium sp. | reverse complement strand
ATATAATGGTCAAAATGTTGAAACAAAAGAAAGGAAAATTTTATGAAGAATATAAAAAATATGATTGTTGTAGGTGGTTTGTGTTTATCGATTGCTTGCAGCGCTGTTTTTACATTGTCTCCAATGACAGTATATGCTATAAATACAATAGAATATGAAACTGAATATATGGAACCGATAGAAGAAAGTGATTATCTTGTAAATCAAAATTCACGTAATATTTTTACAAAAATTGCAAAAAAAGCAGTAAAAAAAGCTATAAATAATAAGGCAAGATTAGTTAATTTTGCTGAAAAGGTGGCTGGTAAAACTGTAGCAAAAAATGTAAATAAATTTTTTACACCTATAACAAGAGCATTAAAACCGTTATTAAAATGGTCGGAAATACCAGGGCAAGCTGTTTACGATGCTATTTTTAGAGCAATTATTAATGCAGGTGGTAGTAGGTCTGTTGCGGCTAATGTGGCAAATGCTGTTAGAGAAGTATTAGGATGGACATTATTTTAATATGAGAGAAGACGATTATAAATTATCAATGGAAAAATTATATCAACAAAATAAATTGTTGATTTCGGCTTTATATGAAATATATGGAGAAGAAATTCAGTCAACAAGTTTATTTTGTTTAGAACATGATATTTCTTTTCTGACAAGGAACAAAATTATGATGGTTTTAAATAAGTATTCAATGCAGCATACAATGTCTGAATATTTATTTTGGAAAGAAAAGATATATTCAGAAGTAAAAGATTTTCCAAATTTGGATAATTGTGAATTTAAAAAAATGCTTTTGTTGTTTTGGAAAGATTATGTAATTACAGATGAATAACTATTAGAGATGCATATAAAATGCAAAAGAAGGACGGATTGTTCGATAGATTAGATTTCGTCTTGTCTTTTTCCGAATAATTAGGTATAATACATGAGAACACGAAGAAAAGGACTAGTATGTAATATACTTATATTGAGAGAGGAAGAGGCTGGTGGAAATCTTCTTATAAGATATTATTGAATTCACCTTGGAGTGCGGCTAATCCCCGCCGTAACACTGACGTTATAAGTGATAAAGTGCATATAGTGTATACTATATGAATTTAGGATGGTACCGCGATTTAAGTCGTTCCTATTGGAACGACTTTTTATTTTTTTAAGGAGGAAAGTTATGGATGAATTATTAAAAATCCAGGAAGAAGCACTTGCGAAAATTGCAGCTTGCGCTGATGCGAAAGAATTAAATGACTTACGTGTATTCTATCTTGGTAAAAAAGGACCTATTCAGGCTGCTATGAAATCAATGAAGACTATGGCTCCTGAAGAAAGAAAAACATTTGGACAGGTTTCAAATAAGACTAAACAGGAAATTGGACAGGCTATTGAAGAAAAGAAAGCTTATTTAGAAGAAAAAGCTTTAAATGAACGTTTACTTGCAGAAGATATTGATATCTCTTTACCAGGTAATCGTTTACCAGTAGGATCTGTACATCCTTTAACACGTGTTAAGGAAGACTTAGAAGAATTATTCCTAGGTATGGGATATAAGGTAGCTGAAGGACCTGAAGTAGAATCAGATCATTTCAACTTCGAATTAATGAACTTACCTAAAGGACACCCTGCAAGAGATATGCAGGATACATTCTATATTGATGAAAATACATTAATGAGAACACATACTTCTCCTGTACAGGCACATGTTATGTTAGAAGCGAAGGGTAAAGGACCTATCAAAGTTATCTGCCCTGGTAAGACATACCGTCGTGACGATGATGATGCCACTCATTCACATCAGTTCATGCAGTGTGAAGGACTTGTCATCGATAAGAATATCACTATGGGTGATTTAAAGGGTACATTAGATGTTTTTGCTAAGAAGATGTTTGGTGAAAAGCGTGAAATTCGTTTAAGACCTTCTTATTTCCCATTCACAGAACCAAGTGTAGAAGTAGATATCTCTTGTGCCAACTGTGGTGGTAAGGGCTGTGCTATGTGTAAAGGTACTGGATGGATTGAAGTATTAGGTGCTGGTATGGTTAACCCTCATGTATTAGAAATGTGTGGATTTGATCCTAAGGAATACCAGGGATTTGCATTTGGTATCGGACTAGAAAGAGTTGCTATGTTGAAATATGATATTGATAATATTCGTGATTTCTACAATAACGACTTAAGATTCTTAGAACAGTTCGAAAGAAAGGAGTAGTATATGTTAGCTAGTTTACATTTATTAAATAAATATGTGAAAGTAGATGATCAAGATCCTGCAGAACTTGCAGAAAAGATCACTCGTATTGGATTAGAAGTAGAAGGACAGGGACCTCTTGCGAAAGGGACTAAGCTTGTTGTTGGTTATGTAAAGGAATGTATTGAACATCCTAATTCTGACCATCTTCATATCTGTCAGGTAGAAACTGCCCCTGGTGAAGTAAGACAGATTGTCTGTGGTGCACCTAATGTGGCTGCTGGTGAAAAGGTTATTGTGGCATTACCAGGATGTGAACTTGAAGGTGGTAAGATTTCTTCAGGTGCTATCAGAGGCGAAAAGTCTGATGGTATGATCTGTTCTATTGCTGAACTAGGATTAGATAACCGTTTATTAAAAGAAGAAGATAAAGCTGGTATTCATGTATTACCAGAAGAAGCACCAGTAGGTACAGAAGCACTAACTTATCTTGGTTTAGATGATTATATTCTTGATATTGGTTTGACACCAAATAGAGCTGATTGTATGGCTATGCAGTCTCTAGCTTATGAAGCAGCTGCTGTATTAGGTAGAAAGGTTACTTTACCAGAAATCAAGAAATATCCTGAAGAAAAGAGTGAAATTGAAGTTCATGTAGAAACTCCTTTGTGCTCATTCTTTGGTGCTAAATTAGTGAAGGGTGTAACAACTAAAGAATCACCTAAATGGATGCAAAATGCACTTCTTGCATCAGGTATTAAGCCTATTAATAATATTGTGGATATTTCAAACTTCGTCATGGTTGAAACAGGTCAGCCTATTCATATGTATGACTATGATAAGCTTGCAAAGAAGGCTTTCGTCATCAAGACTGGATTCAATCAGAAGGCTGTTCTTCTTGATGAAAATGAATATGATATCTTACCTGAAGATGTTATTGTATCAACTGATGATGGCATTGGCTGTGTTGCTGGTGTTATGGGTGGTAATGACACTAAGATTGATGAGAATACAAAGAATATCGTTATTGAAGCAGCTACTTTTGATGGTGCTGCATTAAGAAATACAGCAAGACGTATGAACTTATTAACAGATGCATCACAGCATTATATCAAGGGTGCTATTGATACAATGAGTTCATTAAAGGTATTAGATCGCTGTGCTGATTTATTAGTACAGTTTGCGGATGCTGAAACTATTTATGAAACAGTACATACACCTCTTGATGAAACAAGAAAAACTGTCACTATCGAATTATCAAGAGTTAATGGCTTACTTGGTACTTCATTAACAGTTAAAGAAGTATCTGATATCTTTGATAGCTTATGTTTTGAATATACATTAGAAGATGAATTATTTACTGTAACTGTTCCTACATATCGTAATGATATTACTATGGATGCAGATTTAGTGGAAGAAGTTGCACGTATCTATGGTTATGATAACCTTCCAACTACTTTACCAGTTATGAATATGACAGATGGTGTCTTAACACCAAAACAGTCTAAAGAACAGTTAATTAGACATACACTTGTAGACCTTGGTTTACATGAAACATTGACTTATACATTAACAAGTGAAGCAGCTGTCAATGAATTCAACTTATTCCATTCTTTAGACAATACAGTTAAGTTAATGAGTCCTTTAGGTGAAGAAAGAAGTGCTGCAAGAAAATCACTTATTGGTTCTCTTTTACAGACAATTCATTACAACAATGCACATTCAAACAAAGATGTAAACATCTTTGAAATTGCGAATACATATTCTGACAAGGAAGTATCTAACTTAGCAATTGCAGTAAGTGGGGATTATGTCAATGTACCTTGGATGGGCAAGAAGGAAGCTGTTGATTTCTATCTTGTGAAAGGCTTTGTAGAAACATTATTCAAGAAGTTATGTATTGAAGAATCACGTTATATTTTGAAAAGGTAGAAGCAGACAACAAGGACTTCCACCCAGGTAGAAGTGGTTATATCAAGATGGGTAAGGAAATTGTAGGTGTTATCGGACAGGTACATCCTGCCAAGGCAAAGGCTTATGAAGTCAACGATACATATGTGGCAGAATTGAACTTAACAGCTATTCTTGCATTACGTACTCGTGCCTTAAAATTCAAAGCTATTCCTCTATATCCTGCAGTATCTCGTGATATCGCTTTAGTTGTTGATTCAAAAGTACCTGCTGCAGATGTAGTTAAGACAATCAAACGTGCAAGCAAACAGCTTGTAAAGAGTGCAGAAGTATTCGATGTTTATGAAGGTGAACATATGGAAGAAGGTAAGAAGTCATTGGCTATCTCACTATTATTCCAGGATCCATCTCGTACATTGGATGACGCAACAATCAACTCAGCTATGGAAAAAATTCTTGAAGCCTGCAAGAAGGACCATAACGCCGTGTTAAGAGGTTAAGATCAGTGCTTGCACTGATCTTTTTTTACTTATGAAACTAATTTTTTCGGATTTAGATGGGACACTCCTTCATAGTGATAATACGCTTTCTGATATGACATTACAGGCTATAAAGAAGGTGTATGAACATGATGATTTGTTTATTCCTATCTCTTCAAGACTTCCTGAAAGTATTCAATCATTTGTCCCTTATAAAGCACCTCTGGTCGCTCATAATGGCGCACTGATTATTTTAGGGGATGAAATCATCTCTTATACAATACCAACGGATATTGTCTATGATATATGTTCTTATTGTGATGATTTAGATTGGAATATTTATGATGGTAATAACTGGTATTCTACAAATCAATATTCTAAAGATCATGCGATAGAAGAGTCTTATATTGGTAAAATATCGATTAAGATTGGATTGGAAGACATTAAAAAAATACAGACCATTCATAAAATAGTCTGTATTGGATCTATTGATCATGTCACTTCTTATTTAAAGGAAACATATCCTTCTTTACATATAACACGTAGTGCTTCTTATTATCTAGAAATTACACATAAAGAAGCCACTAAAGCCAATGCGATACAAACGGTGGCCCATCATTATCAAATACCATTAGAGAATACCGTCGCTTTTGGAGATTATTATAATGATGAAGATATGTTAGATATTGCAGGGGTAAGTTATGTCGTAGACAATGCCCCTGATGACTTAAAAGAAAAAGCAGATCATGTTACTTTAAGTAATAATGATGATGGTGTTGCCTTTATTTTAAATCAATTTTACGATAAGGAATCGCTTTAATGGTTTCTTTAAAGAAACCAGGATCTACTAAATTAAGAAGCTGAGCCCCTCTTTTTTCAATATCTAAAGCAGGATGCTTATGCTTTGTGATGTTAGTGATGATCTTATATTCTGTATTCTTTTTAGCTGTTTTAATATAACGCTGTCCTTTAGTAGATAAGCCTAGGATATGAATATAATCAATATCCATGGCTTTTTTCATTTCCTCTTTTGTATTATGAAGAAGAATATGGACTAGCATTCTTTGTATTCTGCTTCTTGTATAACGTTTACTCGTTAAACTGTTAATTAACTCTTCTAGACTATAAGTTTCTTGATTCACTTTATATAAACGGTCATCAAGTCCTTCTTCAATCATATGAAGCCCTTCAAGAGGAGTAAAGGTAATTAAATACTTTAAATAGGGATAGAACTCTTCTAGAGTAAAGAAATGAGAGTCTTTATAAGTTTCATATCCAGGTAATTGATGGGCTACATCTTTTCCTTGCTTCAACGCAATACGTAAAGAAGTTGCGCTTGAAATTTGTTCAATATCTTTTGCATGATAATCATTAGTACGCTTAATACAATGCATAGAAATAGGATAATGATGATGAACCACCTCTTTGACATAACTTAATCCTAATAAGTCATTAGGTGTTCTCACTTCCTTATTTAAAATAAACTGTAATGCTTGATTACAAGCATCAGGATAACGTAATCCATCCTTCATACCTTCTTTAACTTTCATATTGTAAGTATCAGGGTCTTGTTCAATACCTTCAGCTATTTCTATGAATGTCTCTATATTGCCATCCTCACTGCCAAATACAAGATCAGTCACGCCCATTTCATGAAGTAATGTTACTGCACCTTTCGCAAAATAATCTGCACTCTGACAGGCATAAACAAGAGGAAGTTCTATAACGATATCTATGCCTTCTTCTATTGCAATTGCGGCTCTTTTTTGATAACTGATCATTGCCGGTTCTCCTCTTTGTACAAAAGAACTGCTCATGACACATATAGTTAAATCAGGCTTAATTAGTTTTTTAGCTTCCTGAAGATGTAAGCGATGTCCTAGATGATAGGGGTTATATTCTGTAATAATGCCAAGAATTTTCATGGAATCACCTCAAAAAGTATTTTATCATAATGGACTGATAATACAAATAATGATATACTTTTTGTATTAGGAGGATTATTAATATGGCTTTAGAATTTAGATATGATACACAGTTATTAATTGATGGTCATGATTTAGATGAAGATGAAATCAATGATTACATCACTGAACATTTTAAAGGAGACTGCCTTCTTGCAGTAGGTGATGAAGACTTAATTAAAATTCATTTCCATACAAATGAACCATGGCAGTTATTAGAATATTGCTCTACTTTAGGTGAAATCTATGACATCGTAGTAGAAGATATGGATCGTCAATCTAGAGGTCTGAAGGGATAACTTTCATCTTTGATGAAAGTTTTTGTTTATGATGTTTGGACTAGGTACAATCATTAATTGCAGTGCTATTATTATAGCTGGTATTGCAGGGATGGTTTTTGGAAATCATCTTAAAGAATCAATGCAGAATACATTGATGAAAGCAGATGGAGTCGCTGTTATTTTCATAGGTATTGCAGGAGCATTAAGTAAAATGCTTGTAATAAAGGGTGGCACTATCGATACAACAGGTACTATGGTGATGATTATTTCATTGTCATTTGGTGCTGTAATAGGAGAATTGTTGGATTTAGATGGTAAGATGACGCATTTTGGTGAATGGCTGAAGATAAAAACAGGTAATGCAAAGGATCATAAGTTTGTAGATGGTTTTGTGACAGCTTCATTAACAGTCTGTATGGGTGCTATGGCTGTTGTTGGGGCTATTGAAGATGGGGTTCATGGAAATCATTCTATTCTTTTCGCAAAAGCAATACTTGATTTTGTGATTATTCTTGTGATGAGTGCTACCCTTGGTAAGGGATGCTTATTTGCTTTTGTACCTGTTGGATTATTTCAGGGAACAATCACTCTTTTATCAAGTATGATTAGTCCCTATATTACTGCTTCTGCCATGAGTGCACTTTCTTTTATTGGTTCAATACTTATATTTTGTGTAGGTGTTAATCTGGTATTTGATACAAA
The DNA here is from genome assembly GCF_052354645.1 of Catenibacterium sp. Taxonomy (NCBI): domain Bacteria; kingdom Bacillati; phylum Bacillota; class Erysipelotrichia; order Erysipelotrichales; family Coprobacillaceae; genus Catenibacterium; species Catenibacterium sp. The sequence continues at coordinate 1,783 of NZ_DAWDDM010000057.1, read as the reverse complement.
AATTCGTGTCGCTAACCTTTTACCAGCTTTAATTGTTGCATGCATATGCACTGTTTTTCCGTTGTAAGAAACTTTTACTTGCATTTCTTTTTGTTTTTTGTAGAATATTTATGAGGAGTGACGGCGATGGAAAACAAGATTCGATTAAGTCCTAAAAGAATTCTTAATAAAGAATTTTCTATTGAGACAAAAGGCTATAGCGCAAATGAAGTAGACAGTTATCTTGATATTGTGAAAGAAGATTATCTAAATTTTCAATCTATGTTGAATGAATCTTATGATGAAATTGAAAGTCTTCAAAAAGAGAATGCTGCTTTAAGAAGAAAACTCAATGAATTATTAAGAGAAAGACAGGATCAAAAAGATAATGCACACGTCATGGAAGAGAGTTTGAATAACAATGTCGATGTCCTCAGACGTATTTCTCAATTAGAAAGAGAAGTCTATCATAAAAATAAAGATTAATATAAGTCTGCGAGAACTGATCGCTGGAAACAGAGGAAAGTCCGTGCTGCCACTATCTGAGATGATAGTAGTGATCGTGCTGAGGCCAATAACCTCAGGCAGAAATGACAACGGTGAACGCCTAAGTCGTAAGATATGGAACTAGCCATAAAGTGCCACAGAGACGAATACTGTTAGAAATGACAGGGTGAAAAGGGGTAAACTTCGCGAGGCAGAAACCCAAATTTTGGTAGGGGAGTCTAGCAAAAGGAATTGAACGGATGCTAGGTAGAGAAATCTAAGATAAATGATGAGTTGAAAAACAGAACACGGCTTATAAGAGCAGACTCATAGATGGTTTCCATTGGGAACCGTCTTTTTTTGTGTATCTATAATAGTTGTAAAATGACACTATTTGTGGTTAAATAGACTTGATATGAATGCAAGGAGGCTTAGAGATGAATATTAGTGAAATAATTAAACAGAAAAGAGAGGAAAAAGGATTATCTGTGGAAGAATTATCTTCACAGACAATGCTTTCAATCGCAATAATTAAAGATTTAGAAAATGGCAACTTTGACCATTATCAGGGTGAAGAAGCCTATATGAAGATGTATTTAAGAAAAATCTGCCGTGCTCTTGATATAAATGAAAAAGAAGTACAGAATGAATATTTAAATTTAACTCAGAAAATTGAGTTAGAAGAATTACAGGAAGCAGAAGCACAGAATGAGCATGCAAAGAAAAAGTTATCTGCAGATGAGGAAAAAGCAAAAGCTTTCCGTTTTGAAAAGCCTTCATTTACAAATAATAAAGGTGTCGTAGGTGATAAGAGTCATTTGAATGTGATTAGAGTGATTATTATTGTATTACTTGTTGCGATGATTTTCTGTATAGGTTTCTTTGCGATTAGTAAAACAAAGTCTAAGGCAAATGTGCCATCATTTACAAGTGATCAGCAGACAGCAACAGGTGAAGTGACTAAGAAGCCTTCTAAAAAGAAAACTGAAAAGAAGAAAGAAGAAGAAACTGTACCTGCAGTGACTTATACAAGAAATAGTGATTTAAATTATAATTTTAAATTAAAGGATCCAAATGCACAGACTTTTAAATTAAAGGTTGAATATTCTAAGAAGTGCTGGGGTAGTCTTTATGTAAACCGCACTAAATACACTCAGTTTGAAGGTAAGGTTTATAATGAAGGCGACAGTGTTGAAGTAACACTCAATACAGCAGACTTTAGTGCATTAAGACTTGAAAGTGGTGAACAGTCTGGTGTTTAGGTATAAGTGGATGATGTAGATGTTCCATTTTCTGATGAAGAAAAGGCACAAACAGG
>NZ_DAWDDM010000056.1:0-9305 GCF_052354645.1 Catenibacterium sp. | reverse complement strand
AATGTTCTGTCTCAGCCCGTCTCCCGGACTGCCTGTCTATAATACCCAATATCCGGGCGTTTGTAAAGTGTTTTTTGAAGAAAATTCAAAAAAATTATTTTTCTTATTTTATATCCTGTTTTTATGTCTGAATATTATAAAAAGCATGCTTTATGGATTGCATGCTTTACAAGGAATATAGCCTTCATTTTGTGCTTCCTGTGAAGAACTGAAGTAAACTTTATTCTTATCACTAATCGTTTTTACATACTGACAATCTTCAGTATGATACTTCTTAGTATTTCTAGATCCTATATATTGTGTTGTTTGAGTAGTCGGGATTTCTTCTTTACCATTAAAGGTCAATTTATTCTTCTTAGAAACACAACGGATTGTACCCAATTCATCCGTACGATAAACCTGCATATTATATCTAGAGAATCTCTGTAATGCTTCCTTATGAGGATGACCATACATATTGTCTTTACCACAAGACACTACGACATAACTTGCCTTCATTCTAGATAATAGATTATCGCTGTTTGAATAAGCTGAACCATGATGTCCTGCTTGAAATACATCACATTGTACATTGTTTAGTTTCTTTTCCATTGATTCTGCAGCATCACCAGTAAAGACAAAACGATGATAACCATCATCATATCTCATACATAAAGATGAGTCATTATTGTTCTGTGCTCCTTCACCTACACCAATAAATTCAATAGAGCCTGCACCTACCTGAAAGATATCTCCTACCTTAGGTACAGTAATTTTCTTTTTCTTCTCTTTAATCGCATTTAATAGTTTCATATATGTATAAGAAGAAGAGGTTCTACTAGACATATATATCTTTTTTACATTTAACTGATAAATAATATTCTTTGCATCATTTATATGATCCGCATCACAATGCGTTAAGATTAATGCATCAAGTGTATTGATATAGTGTTCCTTTAAATAATTCAAGCTGGCATTTTCGTATCCATCACCATGTCCAGCATCAATAAGAACTGTTTGGTTATTATTTTGAATAAGTGTTGAATCTCCCTGCCCTACATTAATATAAGTGACTTGAGATTTGATATTGTTTGATACTTCTTTCTTCGGTGTAGAAGTTGTACTACAACCCGTGATAAGTACCATGGATAAGAATATACTAAATAACTTCTTCATAAATTCCTCCTGTCACTCATTATAGACAACTATTTTTCTTCTACAAGAAAAAAGACAGGAAATCCTGCCTTTAACGGACACCGCCGCCTCCACCACCGGAGAAGCCGCCTCCACCACCACTAAATGATGATGAACCACCTTGTCCTGCACTTGCAGCTGAAGAAGCTGCACTCATACTATTATGTGCAAACGTATGTGTATAGTAGTAAATTGGAAAATTATTGTAAGTTGATGTTTCTTCATAACGAGGAATCGCAACCTTCAATTGTTTTTCTACACGATTCGCAATACCAAGTACTGCTGCAAAGATGAGATATTCATCCCAAAGTTTAACTTCAATAGCAGCTTTTTCTTTCATATTGTCTTCATCCTCAAGGAAGTTATTAAATCCCCATACATAAAGACATTGATCATACGCTTTATCTGTCCATACTGTACGATCACGTGGAATATTCCAGAATAATAAGCGTTTATAAATAGTTTTAGTTTTCGCATAACCATTCTTATTCATAGAATCTTCTGTGACATTATCCACTTTAGTGAACCAATCATCTATCTTCTTATAATGTTTGCTGCACCATTTCTGAAATGCTTTTGTTTGAAGAACACCATCTTTAGACGCAAGAATAAACATCTTATAAAGTGCTGTTTCCTGCTTGTTCTCAAACTTTGCATCTACATCAAGATACATGTCATAATTCTTTTTCTTGACGATTGCGCCGCTTTCCTTTTCTCTAATTGTGATTATACCATCACGTACCCATTTCAAGATAAATCCAGACACAAGGTTTTCACGACTCTCACCATCACCTATAATACCCAGCTTTTTAGCTAGATAATAGAACAAGAATATATCTTTATTACATGGAATTTCTCTAAATGGAGTTACTTCTTTACCTTTAATTGTACGTCCATTCTCAAATACAACACCTGAATCTGAGAATACAATAACAGCAGCTATAATAAAGATAAGCATTACAATCACAAAGATGATGAAGATAAAGATCATAATCTTCGCTGCTTTTGACATGCCGCCAGAATAACTAGATCCTTCTTTTGCATCCTTCACAACATCTTCAAACTTTTCACTTGCATGACGTTTATTAGGTGATGTATAAGAATTACTTTCAAGACCCATTAATAACTGCATCTTATTACTGCCCAAAGAGTCTGTTTTTAAAGTAACACCACCATTATCAAAATTCACACTACCCGAATAACCAAATGCCCAGATTTTCGCATTCTCTTTACTATAGGGAGTAATACCTGATACATGAATAGTAACATCTGCAACATCTAATGACATATCACTTATAAAAGCATAGTTAATACCCTGCTGGTCCTTATACTGATTCACAAAATGCTCAATCTGGTAAACCATTGTATAAGAACGTGTCCCATAATCACCTAGACCAAAGCACAACTCATAGTGACCACCATCTTTAATCAGACCACATTTATTAATCTTAGATTCTCTAGAAACATCAGAATCCCATGTACCGATATTTTTGTATGTTACCCCACGATCATCAGTGACACCAATAAGTGTCAATGGCTGATCATTCATACCATTGAATATTTTGTATCCTTCTGTCCCTTCCGATACATCCATATCCCATTTCTCTACAAATGTTGCTGTACCATTTTGATCAATCTGGCAGGTAATGCCAATATTGTTTACTTTTGTGCTTGATGCATCAACTGCAGTTGGCATCAACAGCAACAATACTGTAAGAAATGATAATAAGCGTTTCATTAGAATTGTACCTTTGGTACTTCTTTAGATGCTTCATCCACTTCAAAGAAGTTCATCTTTTCAAAGTGGAACATTGAAGCAATGATATTAGAAGGGAACATTTCTAACTTATTCACATACTGTTTAACATCATCATTATAGAACTGTCTTGCATAACTGATTTTATCTTCAGTTTCCTTTAAATCATTCTGTAAAGACATGAAGTTTGCATTAGCTTTTAAATCAGGATAACTTTCCTGAAGCATCATTAAACGACTTAATGATCTTTCTAATTCACCAGCATTCTTAAGCTGTTCTTCTGGTGTAGAAGCAGTTACATAACTGTTTCTTGCACGAATAGCTCCTTCAAGTGTTTCCTTTTCATGCTTTGCATAACCTTTTACAGTTTCTACAATATTAGGAATCATATCTGCACGTCTTTTTAATTGAACATCAATCTGTGCCCATGCAGCAAGGCACTTATTTTTAGACTTAACAAGTCCATTGTATGTTGCGATTGCATATAAAACAATTAATACAATCACCACTACCGCAATAATCATAATTACGTCCTCCTTTGTATATGCATAATTATATCAACAAAAACATATGAAACATAGAAAAAAAGGCTATGATGCAAAATCATAGCCTTAAAGTGCTTACTTTAATTTTGTAATATCAACTAATGAAGTTGGACCCTGATGTCTCTTTTCTAGACAGTTGATTAATGCCTGTGCTGTATCTAATGATGTATAGATAGGGATACCTGCTTCAACTGCAAATCTTCTAATTAAGAAACCGTCCTTTAAGTTATCGTTTCTTGTAGGAATATCGATAACTAAGTCAACAGTATCAGTTAACATTAAGTCAAAGATTGTGTTAGACTTTTCCGCAATTCTGTTAACTCTATGAACTGGTACATCATGTTCCTTTAAGAAGTTATAAGTACCTTCTGTTGAATAAAGGTCATATCCAAACATATAGAACTGCTTAGCGATTGGTAAGAATTCTTCTTTAGAGCTGTCCTTGATTGTACAGATGATATTCTTCTTCTTTGGTAAGTTGATACCTGTTCCAATGAATGCCTTATAGATTGCTTCATCAAATGTCTTTGCGATACCTAATACTTCACCTGTAGATTTCATTTCTGGGCCAAGTGAAATTTCAGCACCCTTGATCTTTTCAAATGAGAAGACTGGCATCTTAACTGCAACAGTTTCTTTTTCTGGCTGTAAGCCATATTCATAACCCTGATCTTTGATTGAATGACCCATGATAACCTTAGTTGCAACATCTACTACTGGAATATCTGTTACCTTTGAGATATATGGAATTGTACGAGAAGATCTTGGGTTTACTTCGATTACATAAACTTCATCTTCATATACGATGAACTGGATGTTGATTAATCCAATAACGTGTAATGCTTTTGCTAAGCGCTGAGTGTAGTCACAGATAACTTGCTTGATTTCAGGCTTGATCTTCTGTGGTGGATATACTGAGATACTATCACCAGAGTGAACACCAGCTCTTTCAACGTGTTCCATAACACCAGGAATAAGTACGCCGTTTTCATCACATACAGCATCTACTTCTACTTCCTTACCTGATAAGTACTTATCGATAAGAATTGGATGTTCCTGGAACTGACGGTTGATGATCTTCATGAACTTCTTGATATCACCATCATTTAAGGCGATTTCCATACCTGCACCACCTAATACATATGATGGACGTACAAGTACTGGGTAACCTAATTTATTTGCAACTTCTAATGCTTCATCTACAGTAAATACTGTTGCCCCTCTAGGACGATCGATTTCACATTTTTCTAACACTTCATCAAAACGTTCTCTGTCTTCTGCAGCATCTACGCTATCAGCTGAAGTACCAAGGATAGAAACTCCCATATCCATTAAGTCCTGAGTTAACTTGATAGCTGTCTGACCGCCAAACTGAACGATTGCACCATCTGGTTTTTCAAGTTCAACAATGCTCTGAACATCTTCCTGAGTAAGTGGTTCAAAGTATAATCTATCAGCGATATCGAAGTCAGTAGAAACTGTTTCTGGGTTGTTGTTGACGATGATTGTTTCATAGCCAGCAGCTCTTAATGCCCATACACAATGTACTGAACAGTAGTCGAATTCGATACCCTGTCCAATACGGATTGGTCCTGAACCTAATACCATAACCTTCTTACGAGTGTTATCTGGTTTAATTTCATGTTCTCCACCATATACTGAATAGAAATATGGAGTTTCCGCATCAAATTCTGCAGCACAAGTATCAACTGTCTTGAATGCAGCAGTGATATTGTTTTCTAAACGATAATCATGAATTTCATTCTTATCTTTACCAGTTAAGTCTGCAATAACTCTATCTGGGAATTCAACTCTCTTAGCAGCCTTTAATAATTCTGGAGTTAATTCTTCTGTCTTTAATTTATTTTCGATTTCTACAAGATGTTTAATCTTATCAATAAACCATGAATCAATCTTAGTGATATTATGGATTTCTTCTTCAGTAATGCCCTGTCTTAATGCTTCAGCTACTGCGAAGATTCTCTGGTCATCTACATCTTTTAATTTAGTTCTTAAGTATTCTGTGTCTTTACCTTCCATTTCAGGAATTGATAAATAGAATACATTCTGTTCAAGTGAACGTAATGCCTTCATTAAAGCACCTTCGAAGTTATTACAGATTGCCATAACTTCACCAGTTGCCTTCATCTGTGTACCAAGTTTTCTTGATGCACCATAGAACTTATCGAATGGCCATTTAGGAATCTTACATACGATATAGTCTAATGTTGGTTCATAAGAAGCATATGTCTTACCTGTTACAGCGTTCACGATTTCATCAAGTGAATAACCTAATGCAATCTTAGCAGCTAACTTCGCAATAGGGTAACCAGTTGCTTTAGAAGCTAAAGCTGAAGAACGGCTGACACGTGGGTTAACTTCGATAACACAATATTCAAAAGAATTTGGGTTTAATGCGAACTGTACGTTACATCCACCCTTAATATTTAATGCAGTGATGATGTTTAAAGCAGAGCTTCTTAACATCTGATATTCTTTATCACCTAAAGTCTGAGAAGGCGCTACTACGATAGAGTCACCAGTATGAACACCTACTGGGTCAACGTTTTCCATATTACATACTGTAATACAGTTACCATTGCCATCTCTCATTACTTCGTATTCGATTTCCTTCCAACCGGCAATACATCTTTCAATTAAGCACTGAGATACACGTGATAATCTTAAACCATTAGTACAGATATCATGCAATTCTTCAGGAGTTTCAGCAATACCTCCACCAGTACCACCAAGTGTATAAGCTGGTCTTACTACTACTGGATAACCAATCTTTTCAGCAAATTCTAATGCATCATCTACATGGTTAACAACTGTTGAAGCAGCCACTGGTTCATGGATTCTTTCCATTAATTCCTTGAATTCAAGACGGTCTTCTGCAAGCTTGATTGTAGTTGTATTAGTACCGATAGTACGTACGTTATGTGCTTCTAAGAAACCTTCATCATCAAGTGCCATTGCGATATTTAAGGCATTCTGACCACCAAGAGTTGGTAAGATTGAATCTGGTTTTTCTTTTAAGATTAAGTTCTTAACAACAGGAACTGTTAAAGGTTCAATATAAACATGATCTGCAATATCCTTATCAGTCATGATTGTTGCAGGGTTAGAGTTAATAAGAACGACTTCAATTCCTTCTTCTTTTAATGCACGACAAGCCTGAGTACCTGCATAGTCGAATTCAGCTGCCTGTCCAATAATAATTGGTCCTGATCCAATAACAAGAACCTTTTTTATATCTTTATTCTTAGGCATTCTACTTTCCCTCCATCATCTTAATAAACTCATCAAATAAATATTCAGTATCTCTAGGTCCAGCATTTGCTTCTGGGTGGAACTGAACAGTTTTGATATTCTTATTTAAATATTCAACACCTTCAATAGTGCCATCATTTACGTTTCTAAACCAAGCCTTAGCCACTGCAGGATCAATTGAATCATCCTTGATAACATAGTTATGGTTCTGTGTAGAGATATAAACACGGTTAGTGTCTAAATCCTTAACTGGATGGTTTGCACCATGATGTCCATATTTTAATTTTTCTGTCTTGAAGCCATGAGCAAGAGCCATTAACTGATGTCCAAGACAAATTGCGAAAATTGGCATACCGCTTTCTGATAATTTCTTCACTTCTGCGATAATATCAGTTACTTCAGCTGGGTCACCAGGACCGTTACTTAACATAATACCATCAAAGTTACCTTCTAATACTTCAGAAGCAGGTGTAGTAGCTGGGAATACTGTTACTTCACAGTTTCTCTTTGCTAATTCATTCGCAATATTGCGCTTAGCACCAAAGTCATATAAAGCAACTTTCATTCTGCCTGTACCTACAGTATGTTTTTCTTTACATGTACATGCTTTTACAACACCCTGTACCTTGAATGCTTTAATCTTGTCGATGACTTCGCTTACTTCATACTTATGAGTAGTGATCATACCGTTCATACAACCATCATTACGAAGTAACTTAGTAAGTGCACGTGTGTCAATTCCCTGGATACCTGGGATATGATTACGTACTAAATAATCATTTAAATCTTCATTCTTTCTAAAATTAGATCCTAAACGTGATAATTCGTTTACTACAAATCCTTCAACATATGGGTGTTCAGATTCCTGATCTTCTAAACATACACCATAGTTACCAATAAGTGGGTAAGTCATTACAACACTCTGACCTGCATAAGATGGGTCTGTCAACACTTCTACATAACCAGTCATTGAAGTATTGAAGACAAATTCGCTTATGACTTCTTTTTCATATCCAAAGCTTTCCCCTTCAAACACATGTCCGTCTTCTAAAATTAAATAAGCTTTCATAGTCAACCTCCTCAATTATGAAAAAGACATATCACCAATAGATGATATGTCCTTAAAATAAGAAATCTAAAAAATGAAAATAAGAACCCTTAGGAAACACGTTTGCGAAAACTGAAGTTGTCATAATTGTGTTTGCGTTCATATTCTCACTCCTTCTGTTGTAGTATAAACGATATTAAGATTGTAAGCAAGCAAAAAATGAATACTCAAAAATTTTTTTATTTTACTATTTAGAAATTGTTAAATAGTGATAGATTGCACCAATAATATTGGCATCATTCGCAAAGGCACATTTCTTTACAACAGGCTTAATACGTGCTGGTTCAATCTTGTCTATAATAATATCTAAACGCTTATTGATTTCATCAATCATATCTTCTCTTACAGAGATGCCCCCACCAATAATAATCACTTCTGGATCATAGGAATATTGAATATTATAAATACCTACTGCAAGAGCATAATAGAAACGATTGACATACTTCTTGAATACTTCATTTTCATTGGCATGATCAAAAATATAACGTCCATCATATGTTTCACCTAGTTCTTTTTCTACACCCTTGACGATGGCAACTGTAGAATCAAAAGACCAAAAGTTAAACTCAAGTGAATCTGCATCAAAGTTATTAATCATATAACCAAACTCACCACCATGAAGATGTTTACCCTTATGAATCTTCTTATCCTTAATCACAGCACCACCAATACCTGTACCACATACGACAAAGCAGCAATCCTGATTATCTTTAGCGGCACCTAGCCATACTTCAGCAAGTGCTGCACAGTTGGCATCATTTTCTAATTCTACACGTGTCTGTAATCTTTCTTCTAGATCCTTCTTTATATTAGGACCATGAATATAGTCAATCGCAGACGCACCATAAATGACACCTTCATCACTTGCAACAGCTCCTGGCATACTTAACGCAATACCATCAACATCTCTTTCTTTAAAAATAGTTTCAATAGCCTGATACATGTCTTCTAAAGTAGAAGGTGTTTTAAAAGACCCCTTGTCAAATAAATGACCCTTTTCATCGCATGTTGCATATTTGACAGAAGTCCCTCCTACATCAATTCCTAGTAACATATCAATTTTCCTCCTATCTATAGGATTTCCCAAAAAAATGCACAATAGTGAAATAGACGAAAAAAGGAATAACGTTACGTTATTCCCTAGTTAACACGATGAATTTCTAAACCATTCTGTTTAAATGTTTCAACAATTGTATCGATATGTGCTTCACCATTTGTTTCACAAGTGACTCTTAATTCTACTTCTGAGAATCTTGCGAAGTTCTTGAACTGGTTATGATCAACCGCTACAACATTCGCATTACATTCATTTAATAGATGTGCAACTTTTTCTAACTGTCCAGGAATATCTGGAAGCTGTACTGAGAATGAGAAGATTCTACCTCTTTCAATAAGTCCCTTATTGATCATAGAAGAAATAGAAAGTACATCGATTTTAACACCTGATACA
>NZ_DAWDDM010000055.1:0-9347 GCF_052354645.1 Catenibacterium sp. | reverse complement strand
GATTTCAATGCTGCACTTAATCTGAGAGATGCTACGACTTACGAAGTTGCATAAATAAACGCAAACGTAAGTATGTACCGAAGGCTATTTCGGGAATTTACGACTATGGAGTGCACTAGAACTTGTGAGTAGATATGATTTCGGTCAATCCAAAGCATGCACGATGACATAGTAAGTAATGTTCGTGAGAACTTACATGATCTCGATGTGAGTATATTTAATCACATTTTGAGTGGCAGTCATAGTGTATGAGTGATGAAGAATATATGGCTGAAGCATTAAAAGAAGCAGAAATTGCAATGAGTGAAGATGAAGTACCTATTGGATGCATTATTGTCTATGAAGGACAAATCATTGCACGTACACATAACCAGAAGGAAACCTTAAAGAAAGCTACAGGACATGCTGAAATATTAGCTATTAATCAAGCAAGTGAGTATCTTGATTTATGGCATTTAGATGGCTGTACAATGTATGTAACATTAGAACCATGTATGATGTGTACAGGGGCTATTATACAAAGTCGTATGAGTCGTTTAGTAATAGGTGCAAATGTAAGTAAATGGCCTGGTTTTATAGAGTTAATAGAGAATAATCCTGTAAATCATCATCCTGATGTACAACAGGGGATTTTAAAGGAACAGTGTGCTACAATAGTATCAGAGTTCTTTAAACGTAAAAGGAGGAAGTAAACTATGGATTCTTATTACAGTAATAAGATGAGTTATGGTGAGTTCTTTGGTTCAACCATGAAATGGATGGCTGTCGCTTTAGGAATCACTACAATCACTTCATTTCTATTCTCATTCTTACATCTTGAACTGATATTGGGTGCTTCTTATTTCATTTTTATGATTGTATGTTCTATTGTCGAAATAGGATTAGTACTAATGCTTAGTAAAACAGTGAAAGATATGGCTATAGAGAAGGCTAAGACATATTATGTTGCTTATTCAGTAATTAATGGGATTGTACTTTCTATGTGGTTGAATTATGTTGTACCAGGTGTGGCGGTACTTGCCTTTGCAGTGACAGCTGTTTATTTTGGCTTACTTTATACAGTGACACAGCATACTAATAATAATTTCATTGGTATAGGAAAGGTCTGTTTAATGGCTTTACCGGTTCTTATGATTGCGTATATCTTATTGATCTTTATTTCGGCGCCAGGTCTTTATTATCTAGTCGTATTCCTTGATCTCGCAGTCTTTACTGGACTTACTCTTTATGATTTTAAGCATATCGAATATGCCTATGAAGTTGCACCTCAGGAAGCATTACAAGGTGTGGCATTGCTTTGTGCATTACAGCTCTATATGGATTTCATCAACATTTTTATTGATATATTGATGTTAGTAAGTGATAATAATTAAGGTGCTAAGGCACCTTTTTTTATGTATAATAAGGAAAGGAGTTGATGAAGATGGCATATAAATCATTATATAGAACATACCGTCCACAGACATTTAAAGATGTAGCTGGACAGGAAGCAATTATTACTACATTAAAGCATGCAATAGATGAAAAGAAGATTGCTCATGCATATTTATTTTGTGGTCCACGTGGAACAGGTAAGACAACTGTCGCAAAGTTATTAGCTAAGGCAGTTAATTGTACAGGAGATCCTAAACCATGTGGTGAATGTGAGAATTGTAAACAGATTGAAAATGGAACACATCCAGATGTTATTGAAATAGATGCTGCCAGCAATAATGGGGTAGAAGAAGTAAGAAGTCTGATTGATAAGGTGAAATATGCACCGACACAGGGACAATATAAAGTCTATATCATCGATGAAGTACATATGATGTCACCTGGCGCTTTTAATGCACTATTAAAGACATTAGAAGAACCACCTGCACATGTCATCTTTATTCTTGCGACAACAGAACCACATAAGATCTTACCTACTATTATTTCTAGATGTCAGAGATTTGATTTTACACGACTCACTGATCAGGAAATGGTACAAAGAATGCAGTATGTCTTAAAAGAGGAAGGTAAGACATATGATGATGGATCTTTAGAATTAATTGCTAGACTTGCGAATGGTGGGATGAGAGATGCATTATCTATACTTGAACAATGTCTTGCCTATAATGATGATCATTTAAGCATTAATGATATTCATACTATTTATGGTATTGTATCCATGGACGATAAGACAAACTTATTGAAAGTTTTATTATCTAAGAACATGTCTGAATCTCTAAAGATATTAGATAAAATGGATAAGAGTGGTATTGATATTAAGAGATTAACATTTGATTTAATTGATATATTAAAAGACATAGTTGTTTATAGGAATACAAAAGATGCTTCTATTATGTCAGTTATGACACAGAAAGACTTAGAAAACATTGTGCCTTATATTACAAGTGATGAATGTTTTAACTTTATTGATATATTGATGGATGCAAGTGAGAAGTATATGAGAGCAACTGATCCACATATTTATTTTGAACTTGCATTATTAAGACTATGTAATCAAGAACATGCAGCAAGTCAGAAGATTGAATATACACCTATTAAAGAAGAACCTGTAAAACCTGTAGAAGTAAAGAAGGTTGAAGTCAAAGAAGAACCAATCGAAGAAATTATAGAAGAACCTGTCTTTGAACCAATTGAAGAAGAGATAGTAGAACCAGTTATTGAAAAGAAGGTTGAACAACCAGTACCTCAATTCAATTATGAAAAGAAAGAAGAACCAGAAACATATGCATCAGATGATAATATCGAAGTAGATCAAAGTGATATATTAAATATTCTTGTACAGGCAGATCGTAAGATCTTAAATGAAGTACAGGAGAAGTGGCCAGTGATTAGACGTTATATGGCTAATATGAATACAGCCAAAGCAGCAAGTATGTTATCACAGGGACATCCTGTAGCTGCTTGTAGAGATGGTTTAATTATTGAGTTTGAATTAATGCCTGATGTGAATGCTGCAAACTATTATAAGAACTATAAACAGTTATCATCTTTAATTAAGGATGTATTAGGACATGAATATAAATTCATTGGTATGCAGCATGATGCATGGTTAGAGATGAGACAACATTATATTCAGCTTGCAAGAAGCAAACAGCTTCCTCAGGCGAGACCAATCACATTAAAACATATTGATGGATATGATTTAAAAAGAGTAGATTTGAATGATGCACAGAAGTATGCTTTAGATATGTTTGGTGAAGATATTGTAGAATTTAAGGAGGATTAAAAATGGATTTCAATTCGCTTTTAGAAACCGCAAAGAAAATGGGTGAAACAGCCTCAAATCAACAAAAAGAATTAGAAAACAAGAATTTTAGTTTCTCTTGTCAGAATAATTTGATTACAGGTAAAATTAATGGTAAGTATCAGATCACTGAATTACATATCAGTCAGGACCTTATGGACGATAAAGATATGTTAGAAGACTTGATGATGATTGCGATTAATCAGGGAATCAGTCAGGTAGAAAAGGAGAAAGAGGATAATATGAAATCCCTCACTGGTGGATTAGATTTATCTTCTTTTATGTAATATGGAATATCCAAAGAGTTTTGAAGAGTTAATGACATGTTTTAAAATGTTGCCAGGTATTGGAAACAAAGGTGCTGAAAGAATGGCTTATGCGATTTATGATATGTCAGAAGAAGATGTAAAAAGATTCTCACAGGCACTGACTTCATTTAAAGAAAACGTTCATACATGCCCTATATGTGGTAATTTAAGTGAAGGAGATAAGTGTGAAATATGTTCCGATCACGAAAGAGATCAGTCTACAATATGTGTTGTAGAATCTCCTAAGGATGTCTTTGCGATGGAAAAGATGAAAGAGTACCATGGGTTATATCATGTATTAGGTGGTACAATTTCAATTATGGATGGCAAGACTATGGATGATTTGAACATTATGAGTTTATTTGATCGTATTACTCCTGATACAAAAGAAGTGATTATTGCGACAAATGCGACAAGAGAAGGGGAAACAACTGCGCTCTTCCTTGCAAAGCTATTAGATAAAAAAGGTGTCAATACAACACGTATTGCGCATGGTTTACCAATTGGAAGTTCTCTTGATTATGCAGATGAACTCACATTATTAAAATCATTTGAGGGTAGAAAGAAAGTTTAAGCAAGAGGGCTATAATGTATTTTTATAGCCCTTTTGTATTGAGGATAAAATAATGAAAGCTTACATAAAAGTAAAAAAAGATTATAATTCTGGACTTGTAGTAGGCCATAGTCTTGAAATGCAGAAAGCTATTAATGGATTCAATGAATTAGCATGTGAAATAGAACCTTATTACTCACTCAATGATATTTACGATCAAATCACTAAAGAGGATATAGTAGTAGATTATCTTATACAGTGTGAAAATGTATTTAAGAAGTTTGGAATAACGCATCCTCATGTTGATAATTATCCAGAATGTCTCAAAGAATTTTTAGGAAGAAAGATATGGAAAGATACAATTAATTCTATTTCTTCAGACGAAAAGAAATGGTCAGCAGGATGGTTTGTGAAACCCGTTGATAGTAAAGTATTTACTGGTAAAGTGATATCAAGTATTAAGGATTTAATAGGCTGTGGGGCTTATAATGATAATCTTGAAGTTTTCTGTAGTGAAGCTGTTGAGTTCATGCGTGAGTGGCGCTGCTTTGTATATTATGATGAAATTATAGATGTGCGTCCTTATAAAGGTGATTGGCATTATAACTATAATCCTGATGTACTTGATCAGATCATGAATCAATTTACACAATGGGATGAAAGACCTATGGCATGTTCTATTGATATAGGTGTTACTAAAGATGGAAGAACCTTATTAATAGAATGTAATGATGCCTATTCTTTAGGGGCATATGGATTAGAAGACTATAAATATGCAAAACTGTTATCAGCAAGATGGTCACAGTTATTAAATAGAGAAGATGTCTTTGATTATCGAAAGTATAGAGAAGGTAATGAATAACCTTCTTTTTAATTATGGAAAAAACATTGTAAATCACATATAATATTAATGTTTGAAGGAGCGTATGATATGAGTTTATTTATTACTTTTGAAGGTGGAGAAGGCAGTGGTAAAACGACTATTGCAAAGATGTTACATAAACAGTTTATTGAAGAAGGATATAATATCACTTTTAGTAGAGAACCTGGTGGTGTAGATATTGCAGAACAGATCAGAGATGTGATTACTGATGTCAATAATACGAAGATGGATGCAAGAACTGAAGCATTACTTTATGCAGCAAGCAGAAGACAGCATTTAGTAGAAAAAGTACTTCCTGTATTAAAGGAAGATGGTATTGTGATATGCGATCGTTTTATTGATAGTTCTTTAGTTTATCAGGGAATTGGAAGAGGTATTGGTGTAGATAATATCTACAACATGAATCTTTTTGCGACAGATGGTATTCTTCCTGATTTGACTATTTTCTTTGATGTAAAACCTGAAGTTGCTTTAAAGCGTATTACAGGGGATAGAGAAGTCAATAGATTAGACTTAGAATCATTAGATTTTCATCATAAAGTATATGACGGTTATCAAATGATCTGTGATAAGTTCCCAGATAGAATTGTGAAGGTAGATGCTTCTTTACCAGTTGAAGAAGTATATCGTCAGGTTTATGAAATCGTAAAGGATAGACTATGAAAGAATTTCTAAAAGAAACACAACCTATCTTCTATCGTATCTTAGAGAAGAGTTTTAAAGAGAATAAAAAGACTCATGCATTTCTTCTAGTAGGGGATCATACGGATGATATTGCGACATTTATTGCCCAGTCTTATATATGCCATGAAGATACACTAGCGTGTGAAACTTGTGATGACTGTATACGAATTAAAGAAGGTCTTTATCCTGATATGATTGTATGTGATGGTAAAGAGAGTTCTATTAAGAAATCTGATATTGATCATATTCAGGAAGAGTTTGTGAAATCAAGTGTAGAGAATAATGGAAAAGTATATATTCTTAAAAATATTGATAATGCGACAACTCAGGCAATGAATAGCTTATTAAAGTTCTTAGAAGAACCTGTAGAAGAAGTATATGCAATCCTTACAACAAAGAATATTAATAAAGTACTACCTACTATTCAATCTAGATGTCAGGTGATTAAATTACTTCCTGAATCTAAGCATTCTTTAGAATTAAAACTAAAGAATGAAGGGGTGGATGAAGAAGACTCTATGGTTCTTCCTCATCTGTTTGATTCGATTGAAGAATGTAATGAATATAAGGATAGTGAGTTATATTTTGATGTTAAGAATTATGTATTCTACTTTATTGAAGATTTATATATGAAACCATCGGATTTATTGATCAATTTGCAGATAAACCTAGGTAAGAAGTATAAGAAGAATAAAGAAGCTTATGCATTATTCTTAAATCTTCTGGTGTTAGGTATGAGAGATATGTTTCACGTGAAACATTCCATACCTGTATTATTTGTGAAACATAAAGATTTCTTTGAGAAGATGCCAGAAGATGGTAAAATATTACAGAAAATAGAAATCATATTAGAATATACTGAAAGACTCAACAATAATGTCAATCTTGCATTATTACTAGATGGTATGGTATATAAAGTATTGAAGGGAGTTTGATGAAATGGATAAATTAGCGGCTGTTAGATTTAATAGCGCTGGTAAATATTATTACTTCTCTACAGACTTAGATGTCAAAAAAGGAGATAAAGTAGTAGTAGAAACTGTAAGAGGACTAGAAATGGGAGAAATCATTACGGATCTTGCAGACTTATCAGAATTTAAATTAGATAACGAATTAAAAAGAATTAAACGTGTAGCGAATAGAGCAGACATTGAAGTATATAATATCAATAAAATTAAGGCACAAAAATCATTTGAAATCTGTAAAGAAATCATTGCGGAAACAAACCTTGATATGCATTTGATCAATTGCGAATATACATTAGATGCTTCTAAGGTGATCTTTATGTATACATCTGATGAACGTGTAGACTTCAGAGATTTATTAAAGAAACTTGCTAGTGTTTTCAAATGTCGTATTGAATTAAGACAAGTAGGACCTAGAGATAAAGCTAAAATTGTAGGTGGTATTGGAAATTGTGGCTTACCACTATGTTGTAACTCATTCTTAGGTGAGTTTGATGGTGTATCTATCAATATGGCTAAGAATCAGTTACTTGCGATTAATATTGATAAGATTTCAGGTGTTTGTGGACGTTTATTATGCTGTTTAAAGTATGAAGATGAAGCCTATAAGGAAGTTAAAAAGAAATTCCCTAAGATTGGTTCATTTATTCGTTATGAAGATAAACAGTGTAAGGTTGTTGGTTTAAACGTTATTTCTGATTTGGTAAAGATTGACAGTGAAGGAAGTATTTTATTTATTCCTTTATCTGATATCGATAAGAAATCAGCTCCTAAAAAGGAAAGACGTATCTTAGAAGAACTAGCACCTAAAAAAGAAAAGAAACACGATAAACCAAAACAAAAGAAGCCAAGACAACAGCATAAACCAAAACAGTATAATCAGAAGCCAAGAACTATCAAAGGTAATAATCCAAAAGGGAAGAAAGATGAACGAAGAAATTAATCATCTCCTTGGTTATAATGATATGAAGATCATCCAGAGAAGAGATATGTTTACCTTTTCTCTGGATACTGTTTTATTGGCAAACTTTTGTGCAATCACAAAGGATATGAAAACAATTGTAGATTTTGGGACAAATAATGCAGCCATACCATTAATCTTAACACAACGAACTCATAAGAAGATTATTGGTGTTGAAATTCAAAAGGAAGCTGTAGAGATTGCAGAAAGAAACGTAAAATTAAATCATGTAGAAGATCAGATAGAAATCATTCATGATGATATTAAAGATTATGTGAAATATGCACCACGTACCAAAGCAATTGTATGTAACCCACCTTTCTTTAAATTAGGAGAGAAATCCCATATTAATGAAAGTGCTTATATAACTATTGCACGTCATGAAATCAAAATAGATCTAGAAGGAATTATTGCATCAGCTGCAAAGATTCTAGATCAGAATGGTCGTTTCTCAATGGTCTATCGTCCAGACCGTTTTATTGAAACAATTGAATTATTTAAAAAATATAGAATAGAACCTAAACGTATCCGTTTTGTCTATCCTAAAGAAGGAAAAGAATGTAATACGTTTTTAATCGAAGGTGCTTTCTTAGGCAAAACTGGATTAAAGATTGAACCTCCATTATATACACATAATGAAGATGGAAGCTATTCAGATGAAGTTAAACAGTTAGTAGGTGAGATGAATGTTAAATAGACAAAAGAGTTTTGAGAATGGAAAAGCAACACTTTACCTTGTACCAACACCTATTGGTAATTTAAGTGAAATGACACCAAGATGTATTGATGTTATGAAGAGTGTAAACTATATTGCAGCAGAAGATACACGTAATACAGTAAAACTATTAAATCACTTTAATATAGAAGCTAAGCTTATTTCTCATCATGAACATAATCTGCATGTAGCGATTCCTAAACTTTTATCATTATTAGAAGAAGGGGAGTCAGTTGCATTAGTAAGTGATGCAGGTTATCCTGCAATTAGTGATCCAGGGTATGAAATGGTTCTTGCAACTATTGATGCAGGATATAATGTAGTACCTTTATCAGGATGTAATGCCTGTTTAGATGCTTTGGTTGTCTCTGGCATTGCACCACAGCCATTCATGTTCTATGGTTTTTTAAGCCATACAAATAAAAATAAGACTAAAGAATTAGAAAAATTAAAAAATATCACTTATACAATCGTATTCTATGAAGCCCCACATAGAATTAAGGCAACATTAGAATGTATGATGAAAGTATTAGGTGATAGAAGAATAGCTTTATGTAGAGAAATCACTAAGAAGCATGAAGAAATTCTAAGAGGTACTATTTCTGAAGTATTAGAAGTAGTAGATGAATTAAAGGGTGAAATGGTTATTGTGGTTGAAGGTGGCACTGAAGTAACAGAGGAAGAGACTTTTGACCAAACAATTACAGAACATGTTGATGAGTTTGTAGAAAAAGGCATGTCAAAGAAGGATGCTATTAAAGAAGTCGCAAAGATTCGCAAATTAAATAAGAATCTTGTGTATGAAGAATATCATAAAAAGTAAAAGGGTAATGTTTCACGTGAAACATTACCCTTTTTGCTTGGAAGACCTTATATTTCTAGTTAATAACTATAAATACAAGAAGAAAAAAGTAAAGTCATTTTTAAAAATGACAATGACAGTTTAACATAAGGTAAATTTTAATTCAAATGTATATCTGAGAAAATTGTCAATAAATTAAACTTAAAATACAAATAATATTAAAGGAACAGTCATAAGT
>NZ_DAWDDM010000054.1:0-9348 GCF_052354645.1 Catenibacterium sp. | reverse complement strand
CTCAGACTGTGCTAGAAGTCATTTGGATGTAGATGTACAGGATTATAAGAAACAAAACGAAGTCACTACAGCTGACATCGAAGAAGCATTAAAAACACAGGATGAAGTATACTATCCAAAAAGACATGGTGCAGATGGATATCACCACTATAAAGAAGACATTAAGCTATTTGCAGAAATGGGTTTTAAAGTATTCCGTTTATCTATTGCCTGGGCAAGAATCTTCCCTAATGCAGATGATGCAACACCTAATGAAGAAGGTTTAAAGTTTTATGACGATGTATTTGATGAATGTTTAAAATATGGTATTGAACCATTAGTCACTATTTCTCACTATGAACCACCTATTAATCTTGTATTAAATTATGATGGATGGTATTCAAGAGAAGTCATTGATATGTTTGTACGTTATTGTGAAGTGATTGTAGATAGATATAAGGATAAAGTAAAATACTGGCTTACTTTTAATGAAGTAGACTCTATGATCAGACACCCATATACAACAGGTGCACTTATTAAAGATCGTTTCCCAGGTAAGAACTTTAATGAAGTGATCTTCCAGGCAATGCATCATCAGTTTGTAGCCAGTGCACTTGCAACTAAGATCGTACATGAAGCAAGACCTGATGCTAAAGTAGGTTGTATGTTAACAAAGCTTACTTACTACCCATATACATGTAAACCTGAAGATGTTTTACAGGCACAACAGGATATGAGAAGTACATATTGTTATAGTGATACACAGGTATTTGGTGAATATCCAGCATACTTATTATCTAAATTCAAGAATGAAGGCATCAATATCAAGATGGAACCAGATGACTTAAAGATTATGAAAGAATATCCAGTTGATTTTGTTTCATTCTCTTATTATTCATCTAGCTGTGTCGCTAAAGATGACAATGGTTTAAAGAAGACTGCAGCTAATACTAATGTAGCTATTAAGAATCCATATATTCCATCATCTGACTGGGGATGGCAGATTGACCCTATTGGTTTAAGAATCTCTTTAGTAGACTTATATGACCGTTATAGAAAGCCATTATTTGTAGTAGAAAATGGTTTAGGTGCTAAGGATGAATTAGTGAATGGTACTGTAGATGATCAGTATAGAATTGATTACTTTGATGCACACTTTAAAGAAATGTATAATGCGATTGTAGAAGATGGTGTAGACCTCATGGGTTATACATCTTGGGGATGTATTGATATTGTTTCTGAATCTACAAAACAGATGTCTAAACGTTATGGTTTCATCTATGTAGATTGTGATGATTTAGGTAATGGTACTTATAAACGTTATAAGAAGAAATCATTTGATTATTATAAACATGTTATTGAAACAAATGGTGCATGCTTATTTGAAGACTAAAGGTAGTGTTTTACTACCTTTTCTTTATGTCGAAAGAATGGTATTATTGAATGGTAAAGAAGTGAGGTATATATGAGAGAAAATTATGATGTAATTGTAGTAGGTGCTGGTCCAGCAGGAATTATGGCAAGTTATGAATTCGTATTAAAGAATCCTAACTTATCAGTATTATTAATTGATAAAGGAAGAGCAGTGACTGCAAGACATTGTCCTATCAAAGATAAGAAAATCAAACAGTGTCCAGTGATCAAGGATAATGAACCAGGTTGTTTACCAGCATGTTCTATTACATGTGGATTTGGTGGTGCTGGTGCTTATTCTGATGGTAAGTTTAATATTACAAGTGAATTTGGTGGATGGCTTACTGATTATCTTCCAGCAAATGAAGTAGAAGATGTAATTCGTTATGTAGATAGCCTATATTTAAAGCATGGGGCAACTAAAGATATTACTGACCCAACTACAGACAAAGTAAAAGAAATTGAACACAGAGGCTATGCAGTAGGTTTAAAGTTATTACGTGCTAAGGTTAGACATTTAGGTACAGAAGAAAACTTACGTATCATGACTGAAATGCAGGAAACATTAAAGGAACATATTGATATCCAGTTTAATACAGAAGTAGAAGATATTATTGTAGAAGATAATACAATCAAGGGTATCAAACTTGCAAAGGGTGATAACATTACAGCCTCTAAAGTATTACTTGCACCAGGTAGAGATGGTGCGACATGGTTAGACTCTATCTTTAAGAAACATGGCTTAGATCTTTATAACAACCAGGTAGATATTGGTGTACGTGTAGAAACATCTAATATCGTTATGGATGAAATCAATAAGAACTTATATGAAGGTAAGTTCATCTATAACACATCTGTAGGTACAAGAGTAAGAACATTCTGTTCAAACCCTAGTGGACATGTTGTAATAGAAAACCATGAAGGGACAATGATGGCCAATGGACATGCTTATCATGATCCTAAATTAGGTTCTGACAATACTAACTTTGCATTATTAGTATCTCATATATTCTCTGAACCATTTAACCAGCCTAACGAATTTGCCCATCAGGTGGCTCAACTAGCAAATAAACTTTCAAATGGTTCTATTATCGTACAGAGATATGGTGATATCAAAAAGGGTAGAAGAACAACTGAAAAGCGTTTAAAAGAAGGTTATACAGTGCCCACATTACCAGAAGCTGTTCCAGGTGATTTAGGTCTTGTATTACCATATAATACAATGAAATCAATCGTAGAAATGATTGAAGCATTAGATCACGTAACACCAGGTATTGCGAATGAACATACATTACTTTATGGTGTAGAAGCTAAATTCTATAGTGCAAGACCAAAGGTAAGAGAAGGATTTGAAACTCTTGTAGATGGTTTATATGTTGCTGGTGATGGTGCAGGTTTAACACGCGGACTTGCTCAGGCAGGTGCTAACGGAATCTTAGTTGCAAGAGATATTATTAAAAGATTAGGAGAATAATGATGGAATACGGATTACATGATATTATTGAAATGAAAAAGTCTCATCCATGTAAGAAATCCACACAATGGGAAATCGTAAGAATGGGTGCGGACATTAAAGTGAAATGCATGGGTTGCGGTGCAATTATCATGTTTTCACGAAGAGATTTTGAAAAGAGATTAAAAAAAGTTATTGAACACAAAGAAAGTGAATAACTTGACTCTATCAAAATAAATGATTTAATTGACTTAGAAAAGGATAACTGATGTAGAAAAATCGGTCTCGTCTAACACGCCGTATATCTAATTAGATATATGCCGGATGAGGGATGCCCATTCTTAGAAATGGTTCGACCGTCCCTCCAGTTATCCTTTTTTTTATGCTCCATTTAGTAAGATGGAGTCTTTTTTAGTATATAATATATGAAAGGGGTGATTATATGGACATACTACTATCACGTATTATTCGTTATCTCAATGGTGTGATTACTGATGATAGAAAATATCGTACTGCCTTATTTATGGTAGAACACTATCAAGAATTAAGATGTAAGACATTAGAAGAAATTGTGAAGGAATCTGAGTATACAGAGGAAGATATAATGACCTTTATTGGATACTTAGGATATCATGATTATGAAGACTTCAGAGAAAGACTCATGATGGATCAGGATCTTCGTTCAAGTCAGATGCAGTTAAGACTACTCCATACTGATATTGATGGAATGATCAGTTCTCTTCATATTTCAGGTTCAAAAGAAGACTTCTTGAATCTTGTTGATCACTTAGCTGAAATCATTTATGAAAATGGAAGAATCATCCTAGCAGGAGGTTATTCACCACTTAGTGTGACTGTAGACTTTCAGACAGATATGATCAGCATGGGTAAGCAGGCAATTGAATATCATCAATTTGATAAGAACTTCAAGTTCAAAGATACTGATGTTGTTTTCTTCTTAACTGCTACAGGGCGAGCTTTGAGTCATGTATCTAAATCTTTAAAAGAAAAAGGTCTATGTGAATCACATATCGTCCTCATGACACAGAATATCAAATATAAGAATTATGATTCTATCTGTGCAGATGATGTCGTACATGTATTAGGTACATTTGATGGTATTGAATTCAATTATCAGATCATGCGTTTATTTGATTTGATTCGTATTCGTTACTATACAAAATATTTCATTTAACACAAAAACGAGAGGTAATTATGCCTCTCGTTAATTGTTGATATGTTGATGACTGACAAAGTCAGTATGTTCTAAGGTTTTAAAAGTATAGCCATTAGCTTGATAGTATTCAATAATTGCAGGTAATGCCTGTACTGTAGTTGTTTTAGTGGCTGTATCATGCATTAAAATACAGACACGTGGTAGTCTTGACTTAGAACTTTCAATAATACGTGCAGGATTTACTGAACGTCTTGTCGCATCATTAGAAGATACATTCCAGTCATAATACTTATAGCCTTTCTTTTCTACTTCCTGTGCAACTTTAGCCATAATTCCCTGTGAATAATGTCTTGATATCGTATTAGAACTTCCTCCAGGGAAACGGATCAATTTGCTGGTACGTCCTGTTTGTTCTTTGATGATTTTCTCAATATTACCTAAATCCTCAAAATAAGTTTCTTCACTTTGATAAATACTATACTTATGTGTATAACTATGTGCACCAATGGCATGTCCTTTTAAATAAGCTGTACGAATATAGCTCTGGTAACGGGCATTTTCACCAGTCACAAAGAATGTTGCTTTCACATTATATTTATCGAGAATATCTAATACTTGAGGTGTGTTATGAGAAGGTCCATCATCAAAAGTAAGATAAACTTCCTTCACTTCATCAGCATGTACAGGACTATAAACAAGACTGATGAGAAGCATGAAAGCTATCGCAATATTTATCTTTTTCATGAGCACATCTCCTTTACCGGATATCATTATACACACTTCTCTGTGTAATAGTTATGTAATCTACAAAAGTTCAATAATAAGACTAAGCACCATGCCAGCAGTCACATCACTAATATGATGAAGACCACTTAAAACCCTTGTAATGGCAGTTAAAAATGCGAATATAAGCATCACTATACCAATATATAAATCAAAATGAATCGCAGTAAATGCGATAATAAATGCACTTGCAGCATGTCTAGAAGGGAAAGAACATCCTTCACGATGTTCAAAGAGTGGAGTGACTTCTAAGTAGTCATAGGGACGTGATTGATTAATCAGTTTTCTAATCACTGTCACAATAAGAAATGCAGTACAAGGCTTAATAATCGCATAAATAAGATAATCATCATGAGTCATATAGAAACCAATGAGTAACATCACATAAGAGGCCATCATGATATATTTTAATGCGATTGTAAGAAATCCTACCACTTTTTTATAAGTAGGATGAGACCATAAAAATTGATTGAGTCTTTCATATATATTATTCATTTTATCACCTTCCTCATTATACCATTCATTCATTGCAATTTAACGTTAAGTATAATAAAATAATGTAGATTAAAAGGAGTGAATATAAATTATGTCATTAACTGCAGGAATCGTTGGTTTACCAAACGTTGGTAAATCTACATTATTTAATGCGATCACAAACGCACAGGTAGAAGCAGCCAACTACCCATTCGCAACAATTGACCCTAACGTAGGTGTTGTTGAAGTACCAGATCATAGATTAGATGATCTTGCTGCAATCTTTAATCCAAAGAAGACTATCTATACTACATTTGAATTTACAGATATTGCCGGACTTGTAAAAGGTGCCTCTAGAGGTGAAGGTTTAGGAAATAAATTCTTAGCTAACATCAGAGAAACAGATGCAATCTGTGAAGTAGTAAGATGTTTTAGAGATAAGGATATTACTCACGTTGATGGTTCAGTAGATCCAGTGCGTGACGTTGAAACAATCAATCTTGAACTTGTTATGGCTGATTTAGAAACAGTGGACAAGAGAATTGGTAAGATTGAAAAGAAAGCTCAGACTGGTGATAAAGAAGCTAAAGCTGAAATGGAAGTATTAGCACCATTAAAAGAAGTATTAGAAGCTGGTAAGATGGCTCGTACGCTTACTTTTAATGAGGAAGAAATGGTTTATGTAAAACAGTTCAACTTATTAACTACTAAGCCTATGATCTATGTAGCAAATATGGGTGAAGAAGATATCGAAGATCCAAATTCAAACCCATACTATATTACTTTAAAAGAATATGCTGCAAAAGAAGGATGCGATGTTGTTCCTATCTGCGCTAAGATTGAAAGTGAATTAGCTGCATTAGATGCAGAAGATAAAGCTATCTTCATGGATGATTTAGGAATCAAGGAAAGTGGTTTAGATAAGCTTATTAAAGAAACATATGCTTTATTAGACTTAAAGACTTTCTTTACTGTAGGTCCTGATGAATGCCGTGCTTGGACATTTACTAATGGTATGACAGCACCAGAAATGGCCGGTATTATTCATACAGATTTCCAGAAAGGTTTCATTAAAGCTGAAACTTATACTTATGATGATATGATGCAGTATAAGAGTGAAGTGGCTTTAAGAGAAGCTGGTAAGATCAGACAGGAAGGAAAAACTTATAAAGGACTTGATGGTGATATCATGTTCTTCAAGTTTAACGTATAATGAAAATCATTAGACGTATTCTTCTTGTAATATGTTTAGCTGTCTTTCTATATAGTGCAGGTAATCTTGCAAAAATTGGATATAAATATCATAAGTTAGACTCTGACAACAAAAAGCTACAAGAAGAAGTTGTAACTGAAGTGAAGCAGGATTCACCACTAGATAGAAAAATTGATTTTAATCAATTAAAGAGTATTAATGAAGATATTGTAGGATGGATTTATATTCCTAATACAAACATTGATTATGCTTTATTAAAAGGAAAAACAAATGATACATATATTCATACAAACTATGAAAAGAAGTATTCATTTGGAGGTAGTATCTTCTTAGATGAAGACAACGATGCCTCAATGACTGATAGTAATACAATTATTTATGGTCATAATATGAAGAATGGTTCAATGTTTGCGAATATTAAGAAGTTTACAGATCAAGATTACTTTAATAATCATCCAGAAGTATATATTTATTTACCAGATGGCAGCATTAACGTATATTCTATCTATAGTACTAAGATCATTAATGCAACAAGTGATTATTACTTGAAGGATATTGATTATGCAAGTTATGTGGCTAATGCGAAATCATCCGCTAAACAATCAAGAGATGTAGATACACAAAATACAGCACCATTACTGCTTTTATCTACTTGTTATGCGCATGATACGCCAACACGTAGTGTTTTATTTGCAAGACTAGAGAAAAACGTAAAGTAATTTACGTTTTTTTATATATAATGTAATAGAGGTGATTCATGATGTATAGCGCAATTATATTATGTGCAGGGAGTGGTAAGAGAACAGGTCTTGGTTACAACAAGATGTTCTATCAATTACAGGGAGAGACTGTATATGAAAAGACAGTGAATGTCTTTTTACATGATAAGAGATGTGAAGAAATCATTATTGTATGTAAAAAAGAAGAACAGTCACATTTCAAGAAACTATTAAATAAGAAATGTATGAAGTTTGTAGAAGGTGGAAAAGAAAGACAGGATTCTGTTTATGAAGGATTAAAACATGTCACAAGTGATTATGTAATGATTCATGATGGCGCAAGACCTTTTGTGAAAAAAGACCTTCTAGACCGTTTGGTAGTAGGTATGGAAGAACATAAGGCAGTGCTTGCGATGGTGCCATGTAAAGATACAATCAAGCGTGTAAAGGATGGTAAGGTAGTAGAAACACTTATTAGATCTGAACTGATGCAGGCACAGACACCACAGGCTTTTGATACAGTACTTATTAGAAATGCTTATAAAGAAGCCATTGAAAATAATATTCAGGCAACAGATGATGCGTCTATGTTGGAATTACAGGGTAAAGATGTCTATGTTGTAGAAGGTGATTATGACAATATTAAAATCACTACGAAAGAAGATCTAAAATAGTTAAAAAAACTTCGATTTATCATTGCTTTTTTGATTTTCTTGTGATAGTATGAACGAGCATGTAAAATATTACTGCCTGTCTAGAAGT
The DNA here is from genome assembly GCF_052354645.1 of Catenibacterium sp. NCBI lineage: Bacteria > Bacillati > Bacillota > Erysipelotrichia > Erysipelotrichales > Coprobacillaceae > Catenibacterium > Catenibacterium sp. Next base: position 1,375 of record NZ_DAWDDM010000054.1, on the reverse strand, counting down.
ATTCTAGACCGTCAAGACCAGAGGAGGTAAAAAAATGAACAAGTATGAAATTATGATGATTTTAAAACCTGATTTAGAAGATGATGCTAAGAATGCAGTATTAGATGGTTTTAAAGCAATCTTAACTGAAGGTGAAGGTGTTGTTGATAACGTTGACACTGAAAAGTTAGGCTTACGTGAATTAGCTTACGAAATCAAAGATTATACTAAGGGATTATATGTAGTAATCGATACTCATACAACTCCAGAAGCAATCGCTGAATTCGAACGTTTATCACGTATCAACCCAAGCGTATTACGTCACTTAACTTTAAGAAGAGACTAAGAAGAGGTGAGGGCGAATGCTTAACCGTGTCGCATTAGTCGGAAGACTTACAAGAGATCCTGAATTAAGAAGAACAGGTAATGGTACAGCTGTAACAAGTTTTACTTTAGCAGTTGATCGTAACTTCTCAACAAGAGATGGTCAGGAAGCTGATTTCATCAACTGTGTTGTATGGAGAAAACCTGCTGAAAATGTTGCACAGTATTGCAGCAAGGGTTCACTTGTATCAGTCGATGGTCGTATACAGACTCGTAGTTACGACAATAATCAAGGCCAGAGAGTTTATGTAACAGAGGTTGTGGCTGATTCAGTTCAGTTCTTGGAAACAAGAGCACAGAGAGAAAGAGCTCAGCAGAGTGCACCTATGATGCAGCAACCTACAATGACTCAGCAACCTAGACAAAACAACAATGACTTCTATGATATGAAGACAGTGGATCTAGATAAAGATTTTGATGATTCAGTGAATTCATATGATATCATGGATGACGATATTCAATTCTAACAGGAGGAAACAACAATGGCTTTCAGAAGACAGAGAATGGGTAGAAGAAAAGTTTGCTACTTCACTAAAAACAAGATTGACTACATCGATTATAAAGATGTTGAACTTTTAAAGAGATTTATCTCAGCTAACGGTAAAATCATCCCAAGACGTGTAACTGGTACAAGCGCTAAGTATCAGAGAAAACTTGCTAGAGCAATCAAGAGAGCAAGACAGATGGCTTTATTACCATACGTTGGTGAATAATTCTAACCTATGAACCTTGATGTAAATCAAGGTTTTTTTGTTTGTTGAGGATTTTTGATACTATATTGAATAATCTAAAGATCAGGCACGTTTAATGGTTGTAAGTCAAAGAGGTTATCTACCTGTTGATCACATAGGGGACTTGGCTGAACCGATGGAAGGTATAAAAAGAATAAGACTACATTATAAGAGTAAACCTATTCAAAGAAACTACTTTGCCTGCTGGTCTAAAGAGAATACGAATTATTACATAGAAGAGTTTGTGCAAATATATAAAGATCTATTACATAAGTAAAACT
>NZ_DAWDDM010000053.1:0-9350 GCF_052354645.1 Catenibacterium sp. | reverse complement strand
TAGCTAATACTCGTGGCTACGAAATTATTGCGATAGAAACTGACAAAGACCATATACATTTCTTATTAAGTTGCGATACAACAGATAGAGTTTGTGATATTTTCAAAATTGTAAAGTAGGAAACAACATACCACTTATGGCATAAGTATAGTTCGGTCTTATCAAAACAGTATTGGAAGGAAAAAGTATTTTGGTCAGATGGTTATTTTACTTGTAGCATTGGAGAAGTGTCATCAGCAACTATACAAAAAAAATATTGAAAGTCAGGGATAATAGATAACGATTTAAGAGGCTCCTCCCACCACCTATTGGCAGTGGGTTTCCGCCTATTACAAACGAAAGGATTTATTTATGAATTTTTTGCAGAAATTAGGTAAGTCCCTGATGCTTCCAGTGACTATTATGCCTCTGGCTGCATTATTAAAGGGTATTGGCTATTGGATTGATCCTATCGGATGGGGTGTCAATAATCCATTTGCGGCATTTCTTATATTATCAGGTGGTGTAGTCATAGATTATCTTCCTATCCTTTTTGCGATTGCTGTCGCAATCGGTATGACGGATAAGAAGAATGCATCATTGTCTTTGGCAGCAGTCATCAATTATCTCATGATAACTAAAATACTCTCTCCTGAGGGCATTTCATTGATCTCAGGAATACATATAAGCCAAGTCTCTATAGCCTTTAGTGAGACTGATAATGCGTTTATAGGGATTATGGTAGGGTTAATTGTTGCCTTCTGTTATAAGAAGTTCAATCATATAGAATTACCAGGACCTTTATCATTCTTTAGTGGTGATAGATTTATCCCTATTATTTCAGGTATGATTACACTTTTATTTGCTGGTGTTTTTATGTATGTCTGGCCGATGCTTTATGAAGCATTTATTCATTTTGGAACATGGATGGCAGGATTAGGACCAATCAGTGCTGGTTTATATGGATTTTTTAATAGACTCCTTATACCAACAGGATTACATCATGCCCTTAATTCTGTCTTCTGGTTTAATATTGCGGGTATTAATGATATTGGACGATTCTGGGGTACTGTATCAGGAGGTATTAAAGGTGTTACTGGTATGTATCAAGCAGGATTCTATCCTATCATGATGTTTGGTTTACCAGCAGGCGCACTGGCAATCTATCAATGTGCCTCACCAGATAAGAAAAAGAAAGTAGGCGCATTGATGTTCTCAGCTGCTCTTGCATCCTTTCTAACAGGTATTACAGAGCCATTAGAGTTTTCTTTTATGTTTTTAGCACCTAGTTTATATATCGCCCATGCAGTCATGACAGGAATCATGATGTTTATAGCTGCATCATTTCACTGGCTCGCTGGCTTTAGCTTCTCAGCTGGTCTTATAGACTATATATTGAGTTTTAAGGCACCATTTTCTTATCAGGCAAACTATTTGATCCTTTTAGGAGTCATCTGTGGTGTGCTCTATTATATTATATTTAGAACTATGATTCTGCATTTTAATCTCATGACACCAGGACGTATGAAAGAAGAAGTTAGTACAAAACAATCATTTGATTATGATGATCTGGCTATTTGTTTTGTGGAAGCTCTTGGTGGTAGAAGTAATTGTATATCTGCAGATGCCTGCATTACACGTTTGAGAGTAGAAATAAATGACATACATTCTATTAATAAAGACGAAATATCTCAATTAGGCTACGAACATGTCACAATTGCAGGAAACCATAATGTACAGATATTAGTAGGCACCAATGCCCAGTTCATTGCGGATGCAATGAACGATATATTAATGTAAAGGGGACTATTATGAGAATTATTAAGATCTTCAACAACAATTCCATTGCGGCTATCTCACCAGAATTAGGAGATATTATCCTAACAGGTTCAGGAATAGGATTCCAGAAGAAGGTAGGGGATAGTGTTGATTCCACTAAAATAGAAAAGACATATATGTTTAAAGAAGACCCTCATAAAAGATTAGAAAGAGAAGATGATATCTCTCCTGATTGTTATGAGATGACTGATAAGATTGTCTCTCGTGCAATTAAGAAGCTTAAATCACGCTATTATGGAGAAATATTCCTCACTATGACAGATCATATCTCTTTTGCTTTAAAACGTAAGCAGGAGAATATCAGAATCCCTTATGTCGTACTTGGAGATGTAAGTATTCTTTATAAGAATGAATATGAAATAGGTTTATGGGCATTAAGCTATATTAAGAAGAAAACAGGTATTACATTAGATCTAGAAGAAGCCAACTATATAGCCTTGCATTTAGTAAACTTCTCAATGGACAATAATACCCATAATGCGACTAAGATATTAAGCTTTGTGACTGATATTATCGGTATTATTGAAAATAGTATGAAGGTGACTATTTCTCCTCAGTCACTCAGTTATGCAAGACTCTCTACGCATTTAAAATACCTAGCTGAACGTATCTTTACAGGACAGGAAATAAACCTTAAAGATACAACAGAAGACATTAGACAACTATTAAAAGAGAACTTAAGACTCTCAATGTGTATCAACCGTATTGTGAAACATATAAAAGAGAAATATAAATATGATTTATCACCGGATGAACAGACATTCTTGTGCATACATATTAAACGTATCATGCAGTAAAACTATAAAAAGATGCATGTTGACTTTGATTTTAGTGTAAACTATAATGAATATGAAAGAAGGAACAACTAGTAAGCGGTTGCCCTTGGATTTGTATGTTTGAAATAATTACCTCAAACTTTTGCCGAGAGCGAGGTAGTTATTTTTTTGCGTTCTTATCAAAAAATCATAATAAACTATTAATTATTGGTATGATTAAATTATCTATTTCATGTTCTGCTGACTTCAAATGCCTAAAAATATCATAAAATAAGATATGAAAACGCTTGCGTAATATAAAAGATACTGTTATACTGATTGAGTCAATGTGGATTGTTACTCTAAGCAGGCAAGACCAAATAAAGATTATGACATACATTTTTTTGTCATACTTTATTTGGTCTTTATTTTTTGTAAAAATCCATGTTTGAATACTCATTTCATCAACTAGGAGCATGAAATGAGACAAAATATTAAAGAAAGGAAAAACAAGATGAAAGGAAAGAAAGTCATTACTTATGCAGTAAGTTTTCTTGTTGCATTAGGCTGTGTATCAGCTTTTCCAGTGACTGTAAAAGCTGATACAGGGTATGAAGTCTATCCTAATCCACATTCTATGAATTATAGTGATGGGGATTATGAAATGACAAGTCAGGTCAATGTTGTCTATGAAGATGGTATTGATGAAGACACAAAAGCAAGACTGAATGAAGTTCTTGCATTAAAAGGCATGAATGCAAGTGTTTCTAGTGAAAAGAAAGCTGGAAAGACAAACATTCTTGTTGGTGTGAAGGGGTCTAAACAATATGTAGATTCACAGTTTGGAACAACTTCAGCAGGTTTATTTGATAAACTTGATTCTTATGCTTTGAAGTCTGATAAAGGCACTATTTCTATCTTAGGTAAAGATACAGATGCTGCTTTTTATGGACTTACAAGCTTATATCACATTTTTAAACAGGTAGAGGGGAAAACAATTAGAAACTTCTCTATCGAGGATTATGCGGATGTTGCAAGCCGTGGATTTATTGAAGGTTATTATGGTAATCCATGGTCAACAGAAGATCGTTGTAAATTGATGGAATGGGGAGGCTATTATAAGCTTAACTCTTATTTCTATGCTCCTAAAGATGATCCAAAGCATAACGCTAAGTGGCGTGACCTTTATACAGAAGAAGAAATCAATACAAAGATCAAACCACTTGCTGAGGCTGGAAATAAATCTAAATGCCGTTTCGTATTTGCCTTACATCCTTATATGAATAACGCTATTGTTTATAACTCTGAAGCAAACTATCAGGCTGACTTAAAGGTTATGCAGGCTAAGTTTAAACAGGTTATTGATGCTGGTGTTCGTCAGATTGCGATTCTTGCAGACGATGCTGGTAACGTAGGTGGTGCTAATTATACAAGAACATTGACAGATATGTCTAACTGGCTTAAAGAATTACAGCCTTCTTACCCTGGCTTAAAGCTCACATTACCATTCTGTACTCAGGAATATATGGGATGGGGTCAGTCTTACTATCGTGACTTCCCTGAAAACGTACAGATTATCATGACTGGTGGACGTGTATGGGGTGAAGTAACTAATAACTTTACTTCTTCATTCACTAATACTGCAGGTCGTGGTCCTTATATGTGGATCAACTGGCCATGTACTGATAACTCTAAGAAACACTTAATCATGGGTGGTTATACAACATTCCTTCATCCAGGTGTTGATCCTTCTAAGATACAGGGTATTGTATTAAACCCAATGCAGCAGTCTGAACCAAGTAAAGTCGCAATATTTGGTAATGCATGTTATTCATGGAATATCTGGAAAACTGAAGAAGAAGCAAATAAGTGCTATAATGCATCATTCAAATATGTAGATCATAATGGTTATGAAGAAACTGAAGCATCAAATGCTTTAAGAGAATTATCTAAACATATGATCAACCAGAACATGGATAGCAGAGTGACTCGTTTAGAGGAATCTGTTGAATTAAAAGAAAAACTCAATGTATTCAAGACTAAACTATCTAAAGGTGAAAAGATCACTGATGAAGAATTTGATGACATCATCGATGAATTCACAGTATTACAGAATGCATCTAAAGTATATCGTGAAAGCGGTAATGAAAGAATCAAGTCTCAGATTGTTTACTGGTTAAACTGCTGGGATGATACAACAAATGCTGCTTTAAACTATATTAAAGGTATCAAAGCTGCACAGAATGAAGAAGACAATGCAGCTGTCTGGGACTATTATGCGAATGCACAGGCTGCTTTTGAAAAGAGCAAGTCTTATGGTTTCCACTACGTAGACCATTTAGAATATGCTGAAGTAGGTGTACAGCATATCGTTCCATTTATTAAATCATTGGATTCTTATTTATCTGAAGTCGTATCTACAATCGTTAATCCAGATAAACAGATTGCGAAATATATCACTAACCGTGAAGATACTCCAGATGGTAAAGAAGATAACATCTTTGATGGTAATGCTTCTACAGAATTAGTTTACAAGAGCCCTAATACTATTTCTGCAGGTACTTATGTAGGTATCAAGTATTCTAAGGCAATTGATGTAAACCATGTCATCTTTAGAATGGGTGCGAATTCTAATCCTAGAGATACATTCTTAAAAGCGAAAGTACAGTATACAACTGATGGTAAGAACTGGATTGATGTAAATGAAACAATCTATGAATTACCAAACAATGTAGAATTAACAGACCTTAACCTTAAGGGTGTTAAGGGTATCCGTATGATTGCGACTGAAGATAAGAGTAACACTTGGTTAGGTGTAAGAGATATCTTAGTTAACCCAACGACTACTCCTTCTACAAGCACTGATAAGGGTACATTATCTATGACTAAGATTGGTGTAAAGGGTGGTTCATTAGATAACTTATTAGATGATAATGAATCAACATATGCGCACTTTGCTGAATCTCCATATAAAGCAGGAGAAATCAAGGACTATATTCCAGTCGATGCGGCAGTGACTCTTACATTCAATAACCCTAAGAAGTTAGGTACTATCAATTTTGTACAGGATAGTGGTACTGATAAGATCACTAGATATGCATTAGAATACAGTGTTGATGGTACTAACTGGAAGACATTAAAAGAATATGCTGGTGATGATACAGTTCATTTAAATGTAGAAGATCAGGATATTACAGCTAAGGCAATTCGTGTAAGAAACCTTGAATTACATCTTTCAAGTAATACAGCAGGTTATTGGTGGAAGGTAAAGACATTCAACCATACTGATGTAGTGAATGAATATGATGACAAGGCTGTTTATACAAATACAGACTATAAGTTACATTCAAAGAGTACATTAGATCGTACAGATTTAGTGTATACAAAAGAAATGACTTTAGCACCTAAACAGTATGTAGGTGTGAAGTTATCAAGAGTCAAAGATTTAAAACAGTTAGAACTTGATTATAGTGGTGAAGTTGTATTAGAAGCTTCAGTAAATGCACATGACTGGGTAGAAGTGAAAGACTTAAACAAGAACCTTCCAGATGCACGTTATGTACGTTTAATCAATAAGAAGAGTTCTGATGTGAAGTTAACTATTAACAAGTTTGTGGTACATTCTACAGAAATCACAGCACCATACTTATATAAGACAACTATGACTGTTAACCCTTCTTGGGGTGTTGCAGAAGATTCTAGAAACAATGGAGCTGCATTTGATGGCAACATTGATTCTACAACTGAATTTGGTGACCTTCCACAAAAGGGTCAGTATATTATCTATGACTTAGGTCAGATGAGAAATATTGATAAGATTGCCATGTATTGTCAGGATACTGCAAAGAACTATATTAGAGATGGTATTATCAGTGTTTCTAGTGATTTAGAAAACTGGACAGATGTTGTGACAATTGGTGATGGTATTGAAAATATTGGAGATAAAGATGTTCAGTGTATTGATTCTGATGCAGGATATAAAGCATCTAGTACATATCCAAACAAAGTATATGTATCAGGTACTGCAGAACATGTACCAGCACGTTACTTAAGAATCCTATTTACAGCATCTAACAATTCTAGAGCTGTTGTATTCAACGAAATCATGATTAATGATGGAGAATATGCACCTGAAGATAATGACCCTACATTTGATTCTAATGTCAAAGAAGCAAAAGGCTATAAACCTCAGTATATGATTGATGGTGACCTTTTAACAGCTTATAAACCAGGATCAAATAAAGCAGGTTATATCACTTATACTCTTTCTGATAAGCTTGATGTAAAGAAATTCAATATTATCCAGAAGGGTGAAATCAGTAATGCAAAGGTATATGCATTAATTGATAAAGAAGTAACAACTAGAAATGTACCTGAAGAAGATAAAGAATGGGTACAGTTAGGTACTTTAAGAAAATCTTTAAATGAATTCTATATCCCTCGTGGTAATGTATATAAGTTAAAGTTTGAATGGGAAGAAAACCATATTCCTACTATTTCTGAAATTATTGCATTAACTGATGAAGAATATAAGAGTGAATGTGCTAAGGACTTAAAGAACTACATTGACTCTTTACATGTAGATGAAGAGAAGTACACTGCAACAAGTTATAAAGCATATACTACAGCAAGAACTAAAGCATTAGAAGTATATAACACTCAGATGGGTGAAAAGGATGCCTTAGAAACTGCAAAAGCTGAACTTAAAGCCTCTTATGATGCATTAGTTGTACGTGGTGATTTAAAAGCTCTCGATCAAGAAATCAAAGATATTGAAAAGCTTTCTAAAGATGACTATACAGAAGAAAGCTATAATGCATTAGAAAGAGTATTAGTAGAAGCAAAGAGACTAGTGACTAATAAAGATGCGACTGTAGATGAAGTCAATACAATGATTGAATCATTACGTCAGGCTAAAGCAGGACTTGTAACTAAGGCATCTATGAGTAAACAGGAACTTAGAAACTATATCGATTCTAATAACTTAAATACTCTAGATACTTCTATTTACTTAACTTCTACAGTAATACCATTCAATGAAGCATTAAAGAATGCAGAATACATCTTAAATAAAGACGGTGCAACTGTTACTGAAGTAGAAGATGCTTATAGGGCATTACAGGATGCAAGAATGAACTTAGTTCTTAAAGCAACTGATACAGAAATAAAAGCATTAGAAAATAAGATAGCTTCTTATAAGGAAGAAGACTATACAGCATCTAGCTGGAAAGACTTTGAACTTGTATTAAATGAAATCAACGAAGAATTAAAAGCTGAACATACAAGTGCTGAAATTGAAGCTTTAACTCATAAGTTAGAAGAAGCTTCTAAGAAACTTGTTACTCGTGGTAATACAGCTGAACTTGATCTATTACTAGATCAGGCTAAGAAGACTGATAGTAAGTTATATACAGAAAAGAGTTATAAGAACTTATTAGACGTCATTGAAGCAACTGAAAAAGCATTAGAAAATAAAAATGAATTAACTCAGGAAGAAGTAGATGCATTAACTGAAGACTTAAGAAAAGCTATGGAAGCATTAGAAAAGTTACCAGTTATTACACCAAGTATTCCTGAAGAAAAACCTACTACTCCTTCTAAACCAGAAGAAACAACTAAACCAGAAGTAAAACCAAGTACTAAACCAGCAACTGGTGATACTACTATGGTAGGAGTATTCGCATTCTTCTCAATGATCTCATTATTAGGTTATGTATTATTAAAGAAGAAAGAAGCTTAATATTTTTAGGAAGAACCTCATTGAAGGTTCTTCTTTTTACGTGTGTCGAAACACTATATATGTTACAAGAAATGCAAACTTGTAACAAATAACAAATTTACTTGGTGAAATTGTTACATATAATAAGGTGATGTGCTATACTAGTGATTGTCAACCACGTTTTTATACATTTTTTGTAAAATATGTATATTTTCGTGCTGGTTTATGAATGGGAGATATAAAGGATGAAAAAGAAATTGGGGTTCATGACTGATCATCGTTTTATTATCGGTGTTCAGATAGTATTAAGCATCATACTTATGATTAGTATCATATTTGTAAAAGTTTTACCTATGCGTTATTTGATAGTGATAGGTTCTTTCTTGGCAGTACTTGCACTACTTGTCTATTTAGTCGCAAAACCAGGACCTATTGTATCTAGAAAGGTACAGAAAAGACCTCTTGCAGGTAAGATCATTTCCGTCATTATTAGTATATTCTTAATTATAGGATGTATTTTTATCCAGTCTGGTAAAGCAGCCTATAATAAAGTAACTAGCGAATATGATTATGTAACATATTCACTAGTAGTTAGAAAGAATAGTAAATACAAAAAGATGAATGATCTCTTAAAGAAGACAGTAGGATATAACCCTAATGGAACTAAAATAAATGAAGCATTGAACCGTTTAAGTAAGAAAGTATCTAACTATGGTGTGAGTGAGTTATATGGTGTAGAAGCGATTGTAGATGCATTATATGATAAAAAGGTAGATGCAATACTTATTAATGAAGGTTCTAGAGATTTAGTTACAGACTATAAAAAGAACTTTGATAAAGATACAAGAGTCATCTGGACAACAAAGTTTAAATCATACAATAAGATTAAAGAAGAAAAGACATTGGATGTATTAAAGGATCCTTTCTGTGTATATATTTCTGGTATTGATTCTCGTGGAAGTGTCCAGGAAGTATCACGTAGTGATGTAAATATCTTAATGACTATTAATGTCCCTGAACATAAAGTATTAATGACTAGTATTCCTAGAGATACTTAT